>NZ_JBSRDC010000027.1:0-127433 GCF_055145285.1 Salinivirga sp.
ATAATTTTACGAATTACTGGTTTATTTGTATTTTTGTTTCTTTGGAACAGTCCCATATCTTTTTAGGTTTTGGTAGTTCTAAATATATGGATTCTGTTCCTTTTTTCAAAGTTTCGGATAGTTGTGATATTCAGACAAATGAACAAATTTCTTATTACGCTAATTTTACTGCTACCTATCCAATTTTCAGAATTACATGCCCAGGTTGTAAATATTGAAAAGCAACGTACCGATAAAGATAAAGCCTTTTATGGCAATGTACAGGCCCATATGCAATATGAAAAAAGCAAGAAGGTAATATGGCAAAACAGTATCAGTAGCGATATGTACCTCCGGTCAGGAAAACACTATTTAATGTCTTTTACCAGTTGGGACTACATTAGTGCAGGAAAAGAAAACCTGCAGGATAAAGGCTATGAACATTTGCGCTATAATTTTATTATTGACTCATTATTTGCCTTTGAGGCCTTTGGGCAATACCAGTTTAATGATTTACGCAAAATAGAATACCGCTCCCTCGGCGGCCTTGGGCTACGATTAAATATTATTTCAGGCGACTCTCTAAAATGGTTTACCGGCACATCAGTGATGTATGAAGAAAGATTTTTTACTTATGCTGCCCCCGGGCAGTTTCACTGGCGCTTGAACCTTTACACAAATTTACTTTGGAACATCTCTGAAGCCGCCAGGCTTTCCGGAATAGTTTATTTCCAGCCGTCCATGCATGATTTCTCAAACCACAACATTGCCGGTGAAGCACAAATTCAAATAAAACTTATTCGAAAATTGAGTCTCGTGGTAAATACAACTTTAACTTACGAAACCAATCCGCCTGTAGATGTGGCCAACTTCTATTCTGTAGTGCGTAATGGCATTAAATGGGAGTTTTAACCCGGCAATTAAACATCATCATCAGCCATGCCACTGAACAATGCCAACCCGCCCGTTGAGGTTTCTTTGTAAATATTCGGCAGGTCATGGCCGGTTTGTTTCATTGTTTGCACAATCTTGTCAAAACTAATCCTGTGGCGTCCATCATTCAGCATAGCAAAAGCATTGTGGTTAAGTGCTCTTGCTGCGGCAAAAGCATTGCGCTCAATACACGGAATTTGAACAAGGCCTGCAACAGGGTCACAGGTTAATCCTAAGTGATGCTCAAGCCCCATTTCTGCACTATTTTCAACTTGAAAAATGGTACCACCAAACAACTGTGTAGTAGCAGCAGAAGCCATTGCGCAGGCAGTACCAATTTCCCCCTGGCAGCCAACTTCAGCACCAGAAATGGAGGCGTTCATTTTAACAACTGCTCCCACAAGCCCGGCAGTTGCCAAAGCACGTAAAATCTTCACTTCCGGAAAATTGTGCTGCGACCTAAGATAATAAAGCACGGCAGGCATCACCCCGGCTGACCCGCACGTAGGCGCTGTAACGATTTTTCCACCTGCTGCATTCTCTTCCGACACAGCCAAAGCATAAGCAAACACTTCAGCGCGCTTTTTCATTGAGCCGATATAAGCATTCGCTTTTATAAAATAACTTGCTGCTTTTCGGGGCAATTTCAGATGGCTTGGCAACACGCCTTCGTTCTCAAGCCCACGCTCAACAGCTGCCTCCATAACACCCCATACTTCACGCAAATAGTCCCAGATATCCTTATCCTCGTATGCCTCTACAACCTCCCAAATATGCATCCCGTTTCTATTGCAATACCTCAACACCTCATCCATATTCTTAAACGGATAAATATGAGATTCCGCTACTTTTGTTTGGTCATCGACCACAGCACCTCCGCCAATGCTATAGGCCGTCCATTCTTTTAGAACTTCGCCTTTACCATCGAGTGCCTCGAAAGTCATTGCGTTGGGATGTTTTTCCTTAAGCTCCTCAGGCTTCCATATAATTTCAAGGGCACGCTCCGGAAATACCGACAAAATAGCCACATCAGTAAGGTGCCCTTTTCCTGTAGCTGCGAGGCTGCCATAAAGCGTTACACGGTATGAATTTGCATCTTTATTTTGCTCATAAAATTGTCTGGCTGCCTTTTTGGGACCCATAGTATGGCTACTTGAAGGGCCATTCCCTATACGATATATACTTTTTATACTTTCCATACTGAATACTTTTTTGCAAATATCTGAAAATAATCTCCGCAACAGATGAACTTGCAGTTATATTTCTCAACACTGAATAGTGAAATTTAAGCTGCAAACAAACAATTAACCCCCTCAATAAAACCATGAGCATTTAAATGCTGCTTAATTTCCTGTTTTATGTCGTGGTGCGGCATGTATACGAGTATGAATGATTTGTTCGGATTAGGCAAATTCTCATAGTGAATAAGGGGCTCACTAATTTTACGTCGAAGATTAATATCGATGTAACCGTTTATCTCTATTTGATACTGTTCAAGCATTTGGGCTCGCTTTCGTATGCGCCTGCTGGCGCCCCATATATATACCTCCGGATGTTGCGAATTATTTTTTATGAGCCACAAACTAAGATATTCAGCCTTGGTACGATAAAAAGCATCAAAGCTGTATCGCTCATCATTTCTTGTCAACCTTGCCGGTGGGTCGTTCCATTGCAATAGCACTTCCGGCACTTTAGCTATTTTTACACCTTGCTCAAGCCACCTTAGCCACAATTCATAATCCTCAGGAAAATTCCCATGTCTGTAACTCCCCATTACTTCTTCTGTACTTTTTCTCCACATAGCAGTTGGATTGATAATAGGTGATTCCACAAACCTGTTTATCAGAATATCTTCGTATGTAATTAGTGAATTATTCCAATCAACAAAACGCCTAATGCCTGCTGCGCTCTGCGCATCACCTCCAAACGCTGCAAGTCCGGCAACTGCTCCATAATCCGGATGGTTTTCCAGAAATTCAAATTGCCGCTCCAACCGTTGCGGGTAGGCAAAATCATCGGCATCCATACGGGCAATATAGGGACTTTGCGCATGGCTACTCCCCAAATTTGTGGCGTAAGTTACACCTTGACGGGCTTCCTGCATTAAATTAAATCTTGCATCTTCCTGTGTACGCTTTGCAGCAATTTCCAAACTACCATCTGTCGAATTATTGTCCACAAGCATACACTCAAAATCTCTGAATGTTTGTTGAGCAATGCTATCCATAGCCAGCTCCAGTGTTGCGGCAGCATTAAAGAACGGAAGAACTACAGTTACTTGCGGCATAAAACTACGATTCCTGGAAGTTTATTATTCAGCTATTTTGTGTAATATTTAACCTGATCAACCTTTTGCCATGCACCACGTGTAAAATCGGGCTCTTTTACGGGCACGCCCTGGTTTTCGTTAGATAATTCGAGCTTCGGATTCCATCAACAAAAATTCAATGTTTCAAAGATAAAATCAATTATCATTTCTTATAAGGACTTATCTCATGTTTTGACAACATATTAATTAAACCTAAGTTGAGCGGCTTGAAGGTAGTGAAAAAGCGCTTTACTTAGGTTTAACCCAAATAAATCCTAAGGTCCATTCTTAAAATGTCCGGTTTGGCAAAAAGCTTTCATCTTTCATTGAAAAAACTTAAATTGCAGGTAGATAATACAAAAAACTGCAGAAATTATGGCCAATGTAAACAAAATAAAAGGGGTTATCGGTATTTTAACCGGTGGCGGCGATGTACCGGGACTCAATCCGGCTATCAGGGCGGTAACGATAAGAGCTTTGCGTGAAGGATATAAAGTTATAGGTTTAAGAAAAGGCTGGGGTGGCATTATAGATATGCAACGCAAACCAAAAGTTGATGAAGGAGAGCATTATATTGAACTAAACGAGGATATTGTGAACAAAGCCGGACGAACAGGTGGTACTTTTTTACACAGCACAAGAACCCGTCCCAGTCATATTCCCAAAGACCGCGTCCCCGAACACCTTAAAGAGCAGTACACCGCAGATGTAAATGACCTCACACCGGAAGTGCTTAAAAACCTGGAATACCTGGGCATAGATTACCTCATACCCATTGGTGGAGACGACACAATAAGTTATGGAGTACGCCTTTACAAGGAAGGTGTTAATGTAGTGGCCATACCCAAAACAATGGACAACGATGTTCCCGGAACCGACTATTGCATTGGCTTTAGTACTTGCATCACAAGAACCATCATGATGACCAATATTCTTCGCACATCAGCAGGTTCTCACGAAAGGTTTCTTATATTGGAGGTTTTTGGACGATATGCAGGCTTCACAGCAATGTTACCAACTATGGCCGGTGCTGCCAACAGATGCGTTATACCCGAACATAAATTTGATATTGAACACCTTACACAACTGCTTACAGAAGACCGGTTAAAAAATCCGAGTAACTATTCCGTGGTATTGGTTTCTGAGGGATCCATGTTCAAGGGCGGCGAAATGGTTTTCGAAAATAGTCAGAAAGATATGTACGGACACGCTAAACTTGGCGGTATAGGCGATTTAGTCTCTCAACGGGTAAAAGAACTCTCTCCCAAATTCAATAAAGGCCGAAAAATCAATGTCATCAACCAAAAATTAGGCTACCTGGTACGCGGCGGGGATCCGGACTCTATCGATTCCATTGTACCTATGGCCTACGGAAACCTGGCCCTTGATCTTATCCTGCAACGCGTACATGGCAGGTTGGTTGTACTCCAAAATGGCAGGTACGACAATTTACCTATCGAAGTAGTTACAAGTAACTCCAAAAAAGTCAATGTAGATAAACACTACAATATTGAGCGATTGCGTCCGCATTATAAAAGTTTTGAAATGAAACCCTTGTTCCTGATGACAAGTGAGTTTTGATTGAAAAAATTTTCTTATCGCAGAACATACATTAACTTCGAAACCTGAACTATTACGCAATAACGCTTTATGAATATATTAAAATTGCTATGGCTGTGGATTCTTATAGCCGGGCTGGCTGGTTGTGCTACGCTAAATCAAAGTGAAATTAACCAGGCAAACCGCACAGTACCAGATTCATTACAGCTGACCCCCATGCTGGATATTTATGAGCAGCGTATAGACATTGTTCGAAATAAAACCAACAGAGATAGGACTTCAGAAGGGGAAGGAACTGAAGACATGCCATACCACAATGCCGGGTTTTACCTTGGCAATGGACTTTTTTACGACCTAAATGGCAACCTTAGCCTGCTCATTCCAAAAACAGCAGGAATAGAACGCCAGCAAACTTTCCACATCGTAAAAAAAGACCACACAACACTTTTCAACCGAGTCACAGCCCTCAAACGCGATAAAAGCACCTTCAGCATTAAAGTCAAAAAAGGAATTGGGTTTTCCAGTCATTACAACATCAACCAAACCGATTCTGTAACGGAACTCATTAAAGGAAAACTATCTAATCAGAAACTGATACTTAAACCCAGTGGCAGCTACGAATATAAACGTGTACTAGCAGGAGAAGAGATACATAAAACTTCTAATGGTTACTACACCAAACAGCTGCTCAATCGCAATGATTATATTAAAAAAGACCATGCCCTTTTTCTCAAGAATGAGTTAGTCATCAGAAATCGCGAAAATGCCATTGAAATATTGAAACTGGGTTGGGGTAAAGAGCAACTTTTATATCAGATGGTTTTTTCTCAAAACAGCATTATCATCTACAACAACAAGTACTCCGGCTTTAAAATTTCACTCGAAACGCCTGGATTAATAAAAGTTTACGCTAACCAACGGTTGATAGAAACCTATAAAATAAAGTAACCTGAATTTGTTTTAAGTTTATTTCAATTTCAGCATCAGTTAGCAATATTGAATTTTTAAAACCTCAGATATTTCAAATTATTTTTATCAAACTAATATTTTTCTTAGTTTTATTGCTATGCCCTAAATAAAACAAATGAACGATTTCAAAAATATAGAGCGGTTGTTCGATAATGCCCCTATTGGTATTTTCGAAACAACAATTGACGGTAAATTCGTAGATCTCAATACAGAATTTGTCAAAATTCTGGGGTATAAATCAAAGGAAGACGTTTTCGCAAACATAAAAAAACTGGAATACGACCTTTATGTTGAGTCGGGGTTAAGAAACAAAATATTAGAATCAATAGCCCAAAAGAATGAGCTATCTGTTTTTGAAGTAAAATTTAAACAAAAAAGCGGCAGCATAATCGATGTGCGGATGTCCATTAGGCACCACTACAACGAGCAAATGAAACTAATGAACAACATTGGCATTATTGAGGACATTACGGAAAAAAAGCGCATTGGAGCCAAAAGAAAAGCCCAGGAAAAAAAGTATAGAACCCTTTTCGAGAATTCTACCGATGCTATATTAATTATTCAGCACACCAAAATAATAGAATGGAACAAAAAAGCACGTGATTTATTTTGCGCGAACACAAATTGCGAAAATATTCCCGACTTTCAGATGCTTCATCCCGAAAAACAACCTGATGATAACCTGAGCATAAATAAAGCAACCCAACTAATAGAAAAAACACTCAATAATAAACCCCAATTCTTAGAGTGGGTATTAAAAAAAATCAATGGAGAGACTTTCTTTGCTGAAATTACGCTAAGTCTGCTCGACCATGAGAAAAAAATGATTCAGGCTATCGTTAGAGATATCACCGAACGTAAAAACGCCGAGGAAAAAATACGTGACAGTGAGTATAAGTTCAGAAAAATAGTTGAAACTGCACCTGATGGCATCATCACCATTGATAAAGAGGGTATTGTTTTAAATGTCAACAAAGCATTTTGCACCCTCACCGGTTACCCGAAAGAAAAATACATCAATAACCACTTTAGCGTCTTCGAACGGTTAACAGCTGAAAGCAAAAAAAAATCGCAAAACATTTTTTATGCGCTCAAAAAAAATGAATCTGTTAACCCCATGGAAATAAGCTGGAAGCATAAATCCGGACAATTAAAAACAGGGGAACTAAGAGCAATTGCTTTTAATGACCAAAACCATGATTTTGTTATGCAGGTCAACCTGCGCGACATTACCTTGCAAAAGCAAGCCAGAGAAACAATTGTTAAAAGAGAAGCTCTTTTAAATTCCATCTTCAACTCTATACCTATTGAACTTTGGGTGGTTGACAAGAACAATAAAGTATTGACTCAAAGCGGTTATTCGAAAAAACAATGGGGCGATTTTGCCGGTAAAAATGCCAATGATTTCCCGGCCGGAATAAAGAAAGAAAAATATGACCAGATAGTTCAACAAATAAATTCCGGCAAAATCATCGAGTTTGAAGGCGAAGTAAAAATCAAAAATCAAATCAAACACTATAAACGGGTTTTCGCTCCATATTACGAAAATGAAAAGATAAAAGGACACCTGGCTTTTTCATTCGATATTACAGCATTGAAGTTAATGCAACAAGAATTGGAAAAGCACAGAGACAGTCTGGGGTCACTCGTCAAAAAAAGAACAAAAGAAACAGAAGCTCTTAACAAAAAGCTTGTAAATTCAAATGAAAAACTTGAATACCAGCGAGATGAGCTGCAAAAGGCCTTGAAAAAGCTACAAAACACACAGAATCAACTTATCCATACTGAAAAAATGGCTTCTCTCGGTATTCTTACAGCTGGTATTGCACATGAAATTAACAATCCTACTAATTTCATATATGGTGGAATTATGGGCTTAGATATCATGCTGTCCGATTTATTGCAGGAGCTCGACCGGGTAACCAAAGAAGAAAAACAATTGCCGGTAGAATTAAATATTGGAGAATTCTCCGATAATATTAAAGAATTAGTTGAATCCATAAAAACAGGTGTCGATCGTATAACCAAGATAGTAAAAGGACTCAGAACCTTCTCAAGAATGGACAATGAGGAGAAAAGCCCGGTGGATATAGAAGAAACCATAAGCTCTTCACTCACCATACTGCAAAACAAATTCAAATACAACATCGAAATAACCAAAAAGCTAACGGAGAATAATACAATTTATGGTTTTCCGGGCAAAATGGGGCAGGTAGTTTTAAACATACTGATGAATGCCATTCAGGCAATACCTGATAAGGGTACAATTAATATCGAAACCCAAAGAAATGAGACCAAAAACATGTATGAAATTATTGTGGAAGATGATGGTATCGGGATGAATGAAGATACAAAACAGAAACTCTTTGACCCATTCTTCACTACCAAAAAGGCGGGCGAAGGGACAGGTATCGGGATGTCGATTGTGCACACAATAATTGAAGACCACAATGGAAAAATATTAATTGATTCAGAACCAGGAAAAGGTTCTACATTTACAATTCAATTACCAATAGAGTAATATGCATAAAATTCTATACGTAGACGACGAAAAGAATAATCTACTAACATTTGAGCTCACGCTTAACAAATGGTATAACATTGAAATTACCACATCGCCCGGAGAGGCATTAAAAATACTTGAACGTGAAGATATTGATGTACTAATTACCGATCAGCGCATGCCCGAAATGAGTGGACTCGAGCTGGCCCAAAAAGTCAAGGATATTTACCCATGGTTAAGTATAATAATCCTAACCGCATTCGATGACTCAAATACAGTTCTGCAGGCAGTAAACCAGGGAGGGATATACCGCTATATTCTTAAACCCTGGCATTTAAACGAATTAAAACAATCCATTAATAATGCGATAGAAAACACCAAACTCAAAAAGAGCAACATTGATTTAATAAGCGACCTGAAAGAAAAAAACAGGAAACTGGTCAATTCATATAATTTCATTCTTTCATTGAAAAAACAGGTCGAGGAAGAAAACACCCAGCTTAAACAACTTATCTCAGGCCACGAAGGTAATAGTAAACATATCATCACCCAAAACCCAAAATTCCGCAAAATCATATCTCAAGCAGTCCAGGCAGCCAAAACAGACTCCACCATTTTGCTTTTAGGCGAAACCGGAACAGGAAAAGAATTAATGGCGCAAACCATACATGAAGAAAGTAGCCGGGCCGATAAATTAATGATAAAAGTAAACTGCGCAGCTATACCCGAAACCCTGGTTGAAAGCGAACTTTTCGGTCATGAAAAAGGTGCTTTTACAGGAGCCGATAAGTTAAAATATGGAAAATTTGAACTGGCCCATAACGGAACTTTATTTTTAGATGAAATTGGAGAATTACCCCTCAGCACACAGTCAAAACTACTACGGGTTTTACAGGAAAATGAATTCGAAAGAGTAGGCGGTTCACAAACCATAAAAACCAATATCAGACTTATTGCGGCTACAAACTGCAACCTCGAAGAAGCCGTTAGAAAAGGAGCATTTCGCAGTGACCTCTATTATCGAATCAATATTATTCCTGTAAAAATGCCCCCCTTGCGGGAACACAAAGAAGACATCCCGCTATTGGTTGGGCACTTTGTGGAGAAACTGAACAAAAGCAGCAAAAAAAATATTGACACCATCCCTCAAAAAACCATTAAAAAACTTCAAGCTTACCAGTGGCCCGGAAACATCCGTGAGTTACAAAATATCGTAGAAAGAGCACATGTACTAAGCACAGGCAGAAAACTTGCCATTGATGACTGGTTCAATGTCCCAACAAAACCTGCCAACGTTGACGACGAACCCACAGCCCTGCATTTACAGGAAAAAAAGCACATTCTAAAAGTTTTGAAAAGAACAAACTGGAAAATTCGCGGTGAAGATGGCGCTGCAATACTGCTCGAAATAAATCCTACAACATTGGAATCGCGCATGAAGAAATTAAACATCTCAAAACCAAAATAAACTACGATATTTCGTATATGCACGACATTTCGTAGATTTTAATCCTTTTAACTATTTCCGAATTAGCCATAACAGGCATAATAACAAAACCTTACACTAATTGGCACATCTATTGGCTAATCTATCACAAAACTAAAAGCTAATAGATATGAAGAAAATCAACGACATTAAAATCGGCGCAAGACTGAACATAATACTCAGCCTCACAATAGCCATCATTGTGGTTGCACTGGGTTTGTATATGATGAACAGCCAGCGTGCCAAAATTATAGAAGACACAGACACCCGCATGTCTGAGCAAGCAGAGGACCTTGCACGTCTGATAGAAACCCAAATAACTCAAAATCAGGTAAAAGTAAATACAGACCTGAAAGTTGCCCATCAGTATTTTTACAGTCTGGGCGACATTAAAGTAAACGAAGATGAGCTAATAAATTTCCAGGCAGTAAACCAGGAAACAAAGTCTGCCTCCAGCGTAAAAGTAAACCAATGGATGCTTAACGGGAATCAGCTCCAAAACGATCCAAAAATTGTAGACAAATTAGAGTCACTCACTAACTCTACAGCCACAATATTCCAGAAAATAGATCAGGGTTTTTTGCGTATTGCTACCAATGTCAGACAAAAGAGTGGCGAAAGAGCCACAGGCACCTATATTCCAAATTCATCGCCAGTAGCCCAAACAGTAATGCAAGGCGGTACATTCAAAGGCAGAGCATTTGTTGTAAACGACTGGTACCTCACAGCATATGAACCCATACGCATAGATGGAGAAATCAGAGGAATACTCTATGTAGGAGTTAAAGAAAAAGATATTGAAAGCATAAAAAACATCTTCTATGCTAAAAGTTATTTTGAGTCGGGCTATCCATTCCTTGTCGATGATCAAGGTAAACTTATCATTCATCCAACCAATGAAGGAGGTAGCTCTACAACCATCGATAAAATAAAATCGACAGGAAAAGAACACGGCAAACTCTCATACATGTATGAAGGCCGCAAGAAAATACTCTATTTTAAAAATGTAGATGCAATAAACTCCTACGTGGCGGTATCTATTTACGAAGATGAGTTAATGGGTATTGTAAACGCTACACGAAACGCACTGATAATTGCCATACTTGTGGCAATGGGTATTTTCATACTTATTAATTCTGCCATAAGCCGCTCCATTTCGCGTGGATTAAAAAAAGGCGTGCATCTCGCAGAAGAAATAGCAAAAGGTAACCTTAACGTGAATGTCGATATTAATCAGAAAGATGAAATAGGTCAATTGGCCAAAGCATTGAACCGGATGGCTTTTAAATTACGCGAAATAGTCACTGACATTACAGGTGAAACAGAAAATGTTGCTTCGGCAAGTCATCAGATAAGCAGTAGTTCACAAGAACTATCACAAGGAGCCAGCGAGCAGGCATCGAGTGCCGAGGAAGTTTCATCTACAATGGAAGAAATATCTTCTAATATTCAGCAAAACACCAACAATGCCAACGAAACAGAGAAAATATCGTCAATGGCCAACAAAGGCATTCAGGATGTAAGTGCCAAAGCATCACAATCTGAGGCAGCTGTAAAATCCATCTCGGAGAAAATAACCATTATCAACGAAATAGCCCGCCAAACCAACATTCTAGCCTTAAATGCAGCTGTGGAAGCAGCCCGGGCAGGCGAACACGGAAAAGGTTTCGCAGTAGTTGCAGCCGAAGTACGCAAACTGGCAGAACGCAGTCAAAAATCAGCCGATGAAATAATCGAAGAAGCTAAAAATTCGGTTAAGCTGACACAAGAATCTGGAGCATTATTGAAAGAACTCATGCCCAATGTCGAAAAAACCACACAACTTGTTCATGAAATCACTGCAGCGAGCAACGAACAAAATTCAGGTGCAGAACAAATAAATAACGCATTGCAGCAACTTAACCAGGTTACCCAGCAAAACGCTGCGGCAAGTGAAGAGTTGGCTACCAGTGCCGAAGAGCTCAACAGCCAGGCCGATAACATGCGCGATGTGGTCTCCTTCTTTACCTATGAGGATGAAACAAACAAAAAAAGACGTAAACAACAACCGAAAGCAGCTGTTGAACAGCAAGGCCAACCTGCCAGCCCCAAGTCTCACAACACTAAAACAACCCACAACAAAGGCGTAAACCTGAATTTAACCGATCAGGAAAACGACAATGAATTCGAAAACTTTTAGAACAAAATCAATAAATTAAGCTAAAAAACGGGCAGCTCAAAAGGACATCAGTACCCATACACTTACAATAAGAGCTGCCCTTTTTTCTTGACACAATTAAAACAAAAATTGCAATGAATAGCAAAATCAACATCCTATACCTCGACGATGATCGTGAAAATTTAGTTGGCTTTGCTGCTACCTTTGGTAAAATTTACAACATATTTACGGCTCAAAAAGTACAACAAGCCAGGCAAATTTTATCCAAAACCGACATCCATTTAGCTATCGTAGATTATAAAATGCCCGAACTAAATGGAATTGATTTTATTACAATTGAACAAAAAAAAGCACCCCATATCATTTTCATTATCATTTCTGCTTACACCGACAGCTCTATAGTAATAAAGGCTATTAATCAGCATAATATTTACGGATACATTCAAAAGCCATGGAATTACGATGAAGTAAAAATCATGCTAAAAAACGCAAGTAACTCCTATTTGGAAAAAATTGAAAAAGAAAGACTTACAACAGAACTTCAAAAAACAAATAAACAATTAAAGCAGGCCATAAAAAACGGAAAAAAAGCTCATGAACTAAAAAACATATTTCTCGAGAACATTTCTCATGAAATACGCACACCGCTCAATTCAATTCTGGGGTTCAACCAACTTATTGCCAATACGTCCAAGTCTGAAAGGATATCAAAATACGTAGAATACTCTATCACTGCAGGTTATGACTTACTAAATATTATTGACAGCATTTTGGAAGGATCTAAGCTAATCACAGACCAGATTGATTACAACATGAGAAAAACAAGTTTCAATGGATTATTACATCAGGCAATTGAAATAGTAAAACAAAAGCGTACCAAAGTGCCGGCTATGGAAATAATACTTGCTGAAGACAGAGACATTTACGCCGACCATCAAAAATTGACTATTTCTATTCAAAACCTGCTGGACAATGCAATAAAATTTGGGGATAACGGAAAGATAAATATACAGAGCCAGCTAACTGAAAATACTATTTTGCTGCAAATAATTGATCGGGGATGTGGAATAGAAATCGAAGAAGTTGAGCGCATTTTTGAACCCTTTAACCAAACCAGGAACAAAATATTCTCGCCCAAAAATGGCCTGGGCATGGGACTTTTTATAGCAAAAAACCATATTGAGAACATGAAAGGACAACTTAAGCTTAGTTCTCACCCGGGCAAAGGAACTTGCGCTCAAATTACATTACCTACAGCATAAAAGGCTGCCCGATGCATCAGGCAGCCTGTACTCTAAATAACCGGTAATAGAGATTAATCTTTTAATCGAAAACTTTATATGTAGAAGTTACTCGAAAAACAAATTCTGCTATTAGCGATCGTTAAACTCACGGCGTGGCCGTGCTTCGTTTACAATCATTTTACGACCTTCAAACTCCGATTCGTTCAGAGCTTCCAGTGCAGCGCGTGCTTCAGCATCGTCTTGCATTTCTACAAAACCAAAACCTTTACTGCGACCACTCATTTTATCAGTAATGATCTTAACCGACTCAACCTGTCCGTAATCTTCAAATACAGATTTCAGGTCGTCTTCTTTTACCTTGTAATTCAGGTTACCTACATAAATGTTCATTGTGAAAAAATTTAAATTAAAAAAGAAATAATAAAAACAGGAATCCGCTAAACGAAGCATTTCTTCGATACGTTTTCCAATATTGTGGAGTTTTTACAGGTAGGTTTGTCAAATATTTATCCTATTGGTGATTACTTAAGCAAAGTAAAAGATAAACTGTTGTAAAAACAAATAAAATTTGTGAATAAAATGTCAAATCCTTTGAAAATCATATAGTTTGCCAATAAACAAGCTCGGTACAATTAACACAACAAGCTATATATCAGTCTATTAACACGCATATCATTTTCGATCTTTCACAAAACGAAATCCGTACATAAAATAATTGGTATATTCACCTACGCTTACACGATAAGACACTCTGCAGGCTTTAGGTTCATCGCCCCAGCTACCTCCCCGCAAAACACGCGAGTAACCACTTTCGGGGCCTGTAGGGTTGTGTGTCGGACTATACCCATAATAATCACGATTATAGCGGTCAGAGCACCACTCAAAAACATTACCGGTCATATCATAAATTCCGAGTTCGTTGGGCTTTTTCAAACCAACGGGCATCGTGCCATGGTTTTCATAAAACCCGGAACTGAGGTCCCGCTGAGAATTATCGTAGTGCCAGGCCACTTCATCAAGGCCATTTCCTCCGCTGTACAGATAACCTTCACTTTTTACTCCTCCCCTTGCTGCATATTCCCACTCTGCCTCGGTAGGTAACCTGCCTCCAGCCCATTTGCAAAACGCAACAGCCCCAAACCAGCTCACTTCCACTACAGGATAATTACCCATTCCCGCTTCGGGGACAAATTGCCCGTTGACAAAATGTATCTGACTAAATTTTTGATCCAGAGCAATCAATTGCTTACCATTTTTTAAAGCATTGGCCTCCAAATCAACACTATTTAAAAATGCACAAAATTGTTCATTGGTTACCTCATAGCGGCTCATATAAAAATCATCTACTATAACCTCATGGGCCGGTTGCTCATCAATCCCGCAGTTATCCTGTTCACCGGTACACCCCATTTCAAAAGAACCACCTTCTACGGCTACAAGGTCAAGCTTTATTCCACAGGAATCGTCTATATAATCCACAAATGAACTATCTTCGTCTCCACCCATTACTGAAACCAACCATGCCCCCAACCCGGACTCTTCCGGGGTTTCATTTGAGGTCTGAGAAATAGTGGGCAATGTAAAGGCCAATACTAAAACCGAAGTAAAAAAAGTAATTAAATTAAGCTTCATACCCGTGCAATTGAACCATCAAAATTAATATAGATTTACAAAAACCGAAAAGTTAAATACTTCCTATATTAGAGAAATATAAAAATCGGGCCAATATTAAAATAAAGACTTTCAAAGCCCATATTTTTTTATGAAATTTGCACCCTTTAAGAAATTAATACTATGCATGAATACCTCAGAAAACTCAATGAGGCACAAAGAGAAGCTGTAGTAAATACAAAAGGACCTACTTTGGTTATTGCCGGTGCCGGTTCCGGAAAAACAAGAGTGCTTACCTATCGTATTGCGCATTTACTCGCTAATGGTGTACCACCCTATAAAATTCTTGCGCTTACATTTACCAATAAAGCCGCAAGAGAAATGAAACAACGTATTGGCAGCATTGTCGGATTTGAACATGCAGCTAACCTATGGATGGGAACCTTCCACTCACTTTTTGCCCGTATTTTGCGATACGAGGCAAGTTACCTCGGCTACGACTCTAATTATACAATTTACGACACATCGGATAGTAAAAATCTGATTAGAAGCATCATAAAAGAAAAAAAACTGGATGAGAAAACATACAAACCCGGCCAAATTCTCGGACGCATATCAAGAGCTAAAAACAACCTAATCACACCTGCAACATATCTGAATAATCCTACCTATCACACAACAGACGAAGCACACCGGGTTCCTTACACAGGAGAAATTTATGCCACTTACATGAAGCGCTGTAAAATTTCCAGCGCTATGGATTTCGACGATCTTTTGCTCAACACAAATATTTTATTTCGCGATCATAAACCAGTTCTTGAAAAATATCAGAAAAAATTTGACTACATACTTGTCGATGAGTATCAGGATACAAATTTTGCTCAATACCTGATTCTAAAAAAACTTGCCGAAAAGCATCACAATATTTGTGTGGTTGGAGACGATTCGCAGAGCATTTACGCTTTTAGAGGTGCCAAAATTGAAAATATTCTCAATTTTCAGAAAGACTATCCGGAAATGAAAGTCTTTAAACTGGAGCACAACTACAGATCCACACAAAACATTGTAAATGCTGCCAATAGCGTTATAGCCTATAACCAGAAACAATTGCCCAAAAAAGTTTATACAGAAAACGACGAAGGCGAAAAAATAAGCATTATACGCGCCATCACAGAAGTTGAAGAAGGACATTTAATCGCCAATTCAATTCAGGAGAAAAGATTAAATGAACAGAAAAAATTCAGCGACTTTGCAATTTTGTACCGCACAAATGCTCAATCGCGTATACTTGAAGAAGCACTACGTAAAAGAAATATTCCTTACCGCATTTATGGTGGATTATCATTCTATCAGCGCAAAGAAATTAAAGACCTTGTCGGTTACCTACGCATGACCATCAACCCTAATGACGATGAAGCCCTGAAACGGGTTATCAATTATCCGTCACGCGGAATAGGCAACACCACCATGAGCAAACTCGAATCTGCTGCTACGGCAAACGGCATCTCAATTTGGCAAGTCATCACAGCACCAAAAAAATTTGGAGTAAGTGTCAATAGCGGGACAGTAAAAAAACTTCAGGGATTTATAATCTTAATCCAACAATTTACTGATCTGGCCGCAAATAACGACGCCTATGATGCAGCTCTGCAAATAGCATCTAATTCCGGTTTGCTCAAAGATTTATACAACGACAAATCACCAGAAGGCCGCAGCCGTTACGAAAACATCCAGGAATTGCTCAATGGTATTAAAGATTTTGTGACCAATGCCCACGAAGAAGGAAATGATGTAAAACTCCACTCATACATCGAAAATATTGCATTACTGACCGATTTGGATAAGGACAAGGATGAAGACCTGGACCGTGTGACTTTAATGACCGTGCACTCGGCAAAAGGACTGGAATTTCCACACCTTTATCTGTCCGGCCTCGAAGAAGGACTTTTCCCCTCCTCCATGTCAATGGAAAGCCAGTCCGAAGTTGAAGAAGAAAGACGTTTATTTTACGTAGCAATCACAAGAGCCGAGCAAACAGCAAGTCTATACTGGTGTCAAAGTCGTTACAAGTGGGGATCAGTAGAATCAAAAGCACCAAGCCGCTTTTTAAAAGAACTGGACCAGGCTTATCTTGAGGCTTCCGATGATGAATCTTATAACTTTGAGAACCCCACACCCGGAGAAACACATTTCCGTAAACCCAAGGCTCAACCCGCATTCCAAAGCACTGAGAGAAAAACCGGAAACATTAAAACTCCTAACCTGCGGCAACCTATGCGAGCCAGGCCCGCTACAAATCAGCCTGCTACTGATCCAAATTTTAAGCCTGACGCGCCCGAAAATATTAAAGAAGGACAAACCGTGATACACCAAAGATTTGGAAGAGGTGAAATAACGCGCATTGAGGGAGAAGGAACCAACAGAAAGGCCAGTGTACAATTTGCAAGCGGAAGAAAAACACTATTGCTGAGATTTGCTAAATTAAAAATCATTAAAGCAGGATAATAAATAGGCCCACTTGCGCTTATACGTTTTTTAAACCCAAAAAAAATCCTTATTTTTACCGGGTCAAAGCTTCAAAACAGATCCAACCATTAACATTCACTACAATATAGCTTACCGAAAAACAAACAAAATGGAATATAACACAACAAGAGATGAATTGATTTTGGCCGAGTATGGCAGACACATCCAAAAGCTCGTGCAACATATAAAAACTATTGAAGACAAAGATGAGCGTTCAAAAGCAGCTCACGCACTAATCCCGGTTATGGCCCAGGTAAACACTAACCTGAGAGAAAACGGAGATTATAAACACAAGCTTTGGGACCACCTTTTTATTATGGCTGATTTCGATTTAGATATCGATGCACCGTTTGAAATGCCCAAAAAAGAAGTACTCAACCGCAAACCCGATCCACTCCCCTACACCCAGGGCAAATTCAAGAAAAAACACTACGGCAAAATCATTCAAAACATGATGGATAAAATCGACAATTATTCGCCGGAAGAGCAGGAAGTGCTTATTGAACTGCTCGCCAATCAGCTAAAAAAATCATATGTTAAATGGAACAAAGAGGCTGTAAACGATGATGTAATCATTGATGATTTTATTAAATTGGCCGAAAAAGACATTACTTTCAAAGAAGATATCAAGCTGGTAGAAACACGTAATATACTTGCCAAACCCAAAAAGAAAAAAACAAACCGTAAAAACCGCAATTAATGGCTAGTTTTGTAATCGAAGGGGGACATCAGCTATCAGGAGAAATAACGCCACAAGGTGCTAAAAACGAAGCACTTCAGGTTATTTGCGCTGTCTTACTTACCGACGAACCTGTAACTATTACAAATATACCTGCAATTCGCGACGTGCATAAGTTAATTGAACTTTTGCGGGGAATGAATGTAAAAGTCACCCAAAATACTACTGACAGCTACACATTTCAGGCAGACGATGTAGATCTCGACTATTTGAAATCAGATACTTTCAGGCAACAAAGCCAAACCATCAGAGGGTCTATCATGATTGCTGGTCCACTCCTGGCCAGATTTGGAGAAGTGTACATTCCCAGACCGGGTGGAGATAAAATTGGCAGACGCCGCCTCGACACGCATTTTGTAGGTTTGAATAAACTTGGAGCCGATTTCCAATTCGACCCGAAAGAAAGTGCCTTTACAGCCAAAACCAAACACCTCACTGGTAACACCATGTTGCTCGAAGAAGCCAGCGTTACAGGAACGGCCAATGTATTGATGGGTGCAGTGCTGGCCAAAGGAACCACCAAAATTTATAATGCCGCCTGCGAACCATACGTGCAGCAATTATCAAGAATGCTCGTGAAAATGGGTGCCAATATCGAAGGAATTGCATCCAATTTATTGACAATTGAAGGTGTAGAGAAACTCGGTGGTTGCGAACACCGCTGCCTGCCCGACATGATTGAAGTAGGTTCATTTATAGGAATGGCCGCCATGACCCAAAGTGAAATCACCATAAAAAATGCAGGTGTAGGGCATTTGGGAATTATACCCCGGTCTTTTGAAAAACTGGGCGTAGCATTTAAATTCCAGGACGACGATATATACATACCCGAACAATCACGCTACGAAGCAGAAAAATTCATTGACGGCTCAATTCTTACTATTGATGACGCCCCGTGGCCCGGCCTTACACCTGACCTGCTCAGTATAATGCTGGTAGTCGCCACGCAGGCCAGTGGAAGTGTATTGATACATCAAAAAATGTTCGAATCGCGCCTGTTCTTTGTAGATAAACTCATTGACATGGGAGCGCAAATCATTTTATGCGACCCACACAGAGCCACTGTTATTGGTCTAAACAGAGCCAACAAACTACGAGCAACAGTGATGACCAGCCCTGATATACGTGCAGGCGTAGCTTTGCTCATAGCAGCCCTTTCAGCCGATGGCGTAAGTCAAATCCATAATATAGAACAAATAGACCGTGGATATCAAAACATAGATTTAAGACTAAATAATCTGGGTGCAAAAATCACCAGAATGGAATAAAAACAAAACCTTTATTATTATCGTTAAAAGATAAATCACATAGAATTAAGGGACATATAATGAAAACAGCCGGATTGATTTTAGCATTTCTATTTTTTTCAAACATTACATTTTCACAAGAAACAGGTACAGAAGTTGGCAATATCGCACCCGAAATAGAGAACACAACCCCCAATGGCAAACAACTCGCCTTATCTGAACTGCGGGGTAAAGTTGTACTTATTGATTTTTGGGCCTCATGGTGCCGGCCCTGCCGCTACGAAAATCCAAACCTTGTAAGGGCCTGGGAAAAATATAAAGACAAAGAATTTGTGAATGGAGACGGCTTCACAATTTTTAGCGTATCGCTCGACAAAAATAAAAAAGCGTGGATTGAAGCCATCAAAGCCGACGACCTGCAATGGCCATATCATGTTAGTGATTTAAAAGGGTGGTATGCCAAACCTGCTCAAAAATACAATGTTCGTAGTATTCCAAGTAATTTTCTTATTGATGAGGACGGGAAAATAATAGCACGTAATCTACGTGGTCCGGAAATTGAAAAAGTGCTGGAGCAATTGGTAAAATAATAAACCTATTCAATATTTTGCGATACGTATAGCAAAAGCATCTTTTCAATACCAGACTGACAAACCTCACAGAAACCCTTAGCTTTATTGGTGCGCATTCGACAATCCATAGCAGGACTAAAAACACCTTTCTTCAGATATGCACCACCTTCAAAAACGCCTGTTTTATCTTCGAATTTATTAATACGAGGTGTAGGAACAGGTACACCATCGTCGATTAAATGGGGCCATTTACCGTCAAAATTAACCAAGGTGGTAATGTTAGGTTGCCAGGGCTCAATTGTGGTATCGAGCATATCTTCATAAGATACCTCACTATTAAAATACTCATCGGCCAAAGCACCAAAATGGTGGCCAAACTCATGCAAAAACACTTTCCCTGCATCGGGTCCATCTGCAGAAAAAACAGAAAAATGATTAAATATACCCCCTCCGCCATATCGCTCTGTATTAACCATAACTAAAATAAAGTCGTACGGAGCTGCAGCTGCCACATCTTTTACTTTAAAAAATTCCTGTACAGAAAGATATCGTTTCAAATTCAAAGTATTGAAACTACTACCCAAAGCAGTTTTCCTGAAAACACCTTTGCATGGCTCATCAACACCATTTTCAATGGACGGCTTATGCACCAGCCAAATATTGATATGTTTCCGGTAATCATTAAATGGTGCATTTCTGAATAAAAACTTCCCAAACCTTTTGGCGTCTTTACGGGCCTTTTTTAAATCTGAAGCTTTATAACCATCAGCAAGAAAAACCAGGTCAAGCTTATTTCTGTAATCGCCCTCTCCTGCAATAAGTATTGCTTCCTGATTAGCTGATTCTTTTATTATATTATCCGCCGAAGGATTAATTTTCCACGTGTTCAGAATTTCAAAATCATTCCCCTTTCTTACCAATAATTTTACCCGGACATCATCTTTAGGGTAAGGTATATTGTAGGACTGCTCAAATGATGCAGCTCCATATTTGGGCAAGCCCGTTGATTGCCATTCTTCAAAAAGCGTTGAAAAGCCTTGTTTAAAAATAAGCTTATCCGCATCGTTATAAACCTCTATTTGATAGGTACCATATTCAAATGGCCAAATAAGACTATGCTGAGTACCCGACCAATACTTCTCCTCTTTCAATCGTAAAAGCCCGGCCTTTTGTACTATTTTTTCACCTGTAAGAATAAAATCAATCCGCAGAGACCGATCTAAATCAAAATCTTTATGTGCCTGCCCAAAAGATGCGGAATTAGCACCAAAAGATAAAAACAATAACAGTAGAAAAGGATATACTTTGTGCATAATTTATTTATTTTGCAATAATAATCAAATATAGTGCCCAATGGAAGAATTAGAAGTAATCTTTAAGTCATGGCTCGAAGGTACCGGTATAAATCCAAGCATGGTAGATGTTTTTTATACAGGCGCTAACATACTGGCAATCATACTAATTAGTCTCATTTCAGATTGGATTGCCAAACGCATAATTTTAAAAAGCATAAAATATTTTGTGCACAGATCGAAAGTTACCTGGGACGATGTGTTTTTTGAGCGGAAAGTATTCGATCGTCTGAGCCATCTTGCTCCTGCAATTGTTGTATACTTTCTCATTGAATTGGCTTTTCCTGATGCTCCGGGGTGGGTAAATTTCATTCAAAAGCTAACGTATATTTACATGGTTTTTATTGGAATTTTGGTTTTAGACTCATTCATTACATCCGCAAACGAAATATATAAACGTAGTCCCATTTCTAAAGACCGCCCAATAAAAGGATATGTACAGGTAGTACAAATTTTCATATACTTCTTTGGAATCATTATCATCCTGGCTGTTTTGCTGGGTAAATCGCCGGGAGCACTGCTCGCAGGACTTGGAGCATTAGCTGCCGTACTCATGTTAGTTTTTAGAGACAGCATTCTGGGCCTGGTAGCAGGCATACAGTTATCCTTAAATAAAATGGTGCATATTGGTGACTGGATTACCATGCCAAGCCACGGAGCCGATGGGAATGTGACCGAAATTACCCTGAATACCGTTAAAGTTCAGAACTTCGATAAAACCATCACGACTATACCCACATATGCATTGGTATCTCAATCATTCAGCAACTGGCGCGGCATGCTGGAATCAGGTGGAAGACGTATTAAAAGATCAATCTACATTGATATACGCTCAATTAAGTTTTGCTCAGAAGAGCTATTAAATAAACTTCAAAAAATTCACAGGTTATCCGATTATATAGAAAAAAGACGTAAAGAAGTAAACGAATACAACCAAAGCCAGGGAGTAGACCAAAGCTTAATGGCCAACGGCAGGCGCCTCACCAATATTGGGGTATTCAGGCAATACGTCGAAGAATACCTCCGGCATCATCCCATGATCAATCTCGAAATGACCTTTTTAATCCGCCAGTTGCAACCCACCGAAAAAGGTATCCCAATCGAAATTTATGTGTTCAGTAAAGTACAACAGTGGGTAGAATTTGAAAGGATACAGGCCGATATTTTCGATCATTTACTGGCAGCCATAAATGAATTTGACCTTAGCATATATCAAAATCCATCTGGCAATGACATTTCAAAAGCTTTAGAACTAAGAACGATATAAATTATTGCTGGTTGTATTACTTGATTATGGGGAAATACCAATAAATCTTTTTTTCAAAAGGGTTAATAAAAGTACGCTACCTTAAAAATATTCAGAAAATTAGATATAAAGCACAAACAATTTTTAAATTTGTAACCGTTATAATTTCAAAAAATTAAACTATGTATAAATTATATTTGATACTCATCGCCGCTTTTTTACTCAATTCAGGCATGACATCAGCACAGCAGCAGAGACCACACATTGCTTTTGACAAAACCGTTCATGACTATGGAACCATTAACGAGCAGGATGGAATAGCCAAATACAAATTTGAATTTACCAATACCGGTTCTACTCCATTAATCATCAACAGGGTGAACCCAACATGTGGTTGCACAAGTTCAGAACACACAAAAAAGCCCATTAATCCCGGTGAAAAAGGTTTTGTATCTGCAGAATATAATCCTAAGAACCGTCCCGGACCATTCAGTAAAACCATCAGGGTTTATAGCAATTCTGCCGATAACCCAAATGTAGTTTTGCGCATTAAAGGTAAAGTAACCCCCAAACCTCGTTCAATTGAAGACGATTATCCAAGAAAATTGGGTGCCATCAGGTTAAATAATACCCAGTTTGCCTTTATGAATGTTACAAACCGTGAGAAAAAACTCAAAGTACTAAAAATTGTAAATGTATCTGACAAACCGGTCACACTCTCCATGAAAAGAGTTCCCCAGTATATCGACATAAATTTTGAGCCAAAAACCCTCAAGCCAGATGAAAAAGGTCAAATCAAGGCAACCTTTCATGGCCCCAAAACCAATGACCTTGGTTACATGCGCGGAAGAATGAGCCTAATAATTAACGGAGAACAAAATCCTCACCACCGTATTGCCACAACCGCTATTGTAAAAGAAGATTTCTCTCATCTCTCCGATGAAGAGCTTGCCAATGCACCTCACATCCAGTTCGAAGACACTAAATTTGATTTTGGCACCATCACAGAAGGTGCAAAAATTACCCACGAATTTAAATTCACAAATACAGGTAAAAGCGACCTCGTTATAAAAAAAGTGCATGCTACATGTGGATGTACAGCTGTTGCCCCACCAAAACAAGCAATTAAACCAGGTGAGTCAAGTGCTATTAAAGCAATTTTTCATTCAAGAGGTAAAAGAAATCGACAGCATAAAAGCATACGCATTTATGCCAACGACCCTGAAAACAGCATTACCACATTGATTATAAGAGGAACAGTAAAAAAAAAGTAAAAGATAAAGGACCAAAACTTTTTTAGCGATACATTAACCACAAAGAAATCTGGCAGCGAAACATGCTGCCAGATTTTTCATTATATTGGCATACCATACAACCATCAACAAAGAATTTAAACAAAGCAGTAAGTTGATTGTCATTTTGTGATTAGAAAAACCTCAACAATGAGTTCTAAAAATAAAAACACCAATAAAAGTGCATTACATGTCAATAAGGGTGTAGAGCAACCACCCAGCATCAGCCCGCAGGCCAGAAATAATTTTCAAAAATTTCGCAGAAAAAAGCTCACACTTGAAGATTACGTTAACGGTATTAAGAATGGTGACCGGGCCATATTAAGCCGTGCCATCACACTCATAGAAAGCTCACTGCCTGCACACCAGGAAATAGCACAACAAATTATAGAGCAATGCCTGCCTCTTGCAGGCAAGTCCATGCGCATTGGTATAACGGGCGTACCGGGAGTAGGAAAAAGCACATTCATCGAATCGCTTGGCAATGAAATAACCCAACGCGGACAACGATTAGCTGTACTTGCAATAGACCCCAGCAGCGAAAGGTCGAAAGGCTCTATACTTGGCGACAAAACCCGCATGGAAACGCTGGCTAATAATCCTGATGCGTTTATTCGGCCCTCACCCTCAGCAGGATCTCTGGGTGGAGTAGCGCGAAAAACCCGCGAATCAATGCTTTTATGCGAGGCTGCTGGCTTCGATATCGTATTCATTGAAACCGTGGGTGTTGGTCAGAGCGAAACGGCGGTACACTCTATGGTCGATTTTTTCCTGTTACTCATGTTGGCAGGAGCAGGCGATGAACTGCAGGGTATAAAACGCGGTATTATGGAAATGGCCGATGCCATAGCCATAAACAAAGCCGACGGAAATAATAAAAATAAAGCCAGCCAGGCCAAAGCAGAATACAGCAGTGCTTTACACCTCTTCCCTCCTTCTCCATCAGGTTGGACACCCAAAGTACTCACCTGCTCAGCACTGCACAATATCGATATTAATAATGTGTGGCAAACCATTACGGACTATAAAGACCTGACAAAGAAAAACCAATACTGGCTCGCCAAAAGAAACGAGCAAGCCAAATACTGGATGTACGAAACCATTAACGAAAAATTAAAAACCCATTTTTACACACAAAAAGACATCAAAACCAAACTTCAATCTTTTGAAGAGGACGTTCTAAATAACCGTAAAAGCTCATTTCAGGCAGCACATCAATTACTGGATGAATATTTCAAAAAATAAGCCTCAAAATTTGTAATCAGTCAACAATGCAAAAAATTATACAATTTATAACCCGTTTTATTCCACGCGAGACCATGCAACGAGTCGGACATTTCTTTCTGAGAATCGTCAGTCTGTTTTATCGTGGCAAGCAATACAAAGACCCCATTAACGGTATCACATACCGAAAATTACTGCCCTACGGACGCATTAATGCAAGACAAAATGCACTGGCCCCGGATAGTATGTCGCTGGAAAGACATCGGGCCATTTGGCTTTTCCTGAAAAACCATACAAACTTTTTCACGGACAAAATTAAATTTTTACATGTTGCTCCGGAATATTGTTTCCTCAGACTTTTCAAAAAACAAAAAAACCTTGATTACGTAACCGGCGATTTATCGTCTCCCTGGGCCGAAGTAAAAATGGATATTCGCAAAATGCCCTTTGAAAACGATGAGTTTGATGCAGCTATGTGCAACCACGTATTCGAGCATGTTTGGGAAGACGCGCAGTCCATGAAAGAATTTTATCGTGTCCTTAAACCCGGCGGATGGGCCATTTTTCAAGTGCCTATTAAATGGCATGAACCCAAAACAGTTGAAGACAACACAATTACCGACCCTGCGGAAAAAGAGCGACGCTTTGGGCAACGCGACCATGTTAGATATTATGGAGCAGATTATACCAACCGATTACAAGAAGCCGGCTTTTCAGTTAACGTAGCAGACCTCACCGAAGAACTTTCTCAGGAAGAACTCAAACGATATGGTTTGCTTTCAACAGAAAAAATCATTTTCTGTCAGAAAGCATCGAAAAGCGCTAATTAGCCTGAACATCTTTATTTTGGCAAGTGTTCCTTTTTTAGTATTTTGCTTAAAAGTAACCACAATGAGTAGCGAAGAAAAAGACCTTGTTAAACGGATTGCCCGGCTCATGCAGGAAAACAAAGAGCTTTCCATGCAAAACAAGAAGCTATTGGAAGCCAACGATGCTCTTGAAGAAGAAAACGACACGCTCAAAAATCAACTAAAAGAACTTAAAACCATACAGCACGAGCCGGAAGGCAAATCCCGGGAAAAAACGCTTCGCTTCAAGATGGCCACCGTTCTCTTTGCTGAAATAGAAGGATTCAGCAAACTTTACGAAGAATCAAACTCACATGATATCATCGATGAACTGGACCAAATATTCTTTGAATTTGACCAAATATCGAAACGTTTCAACATACAAAAAATCAAGACCATTGGTGACACCTACATGAGTGCCGGTGGTGTACCTGTAAAAAATATCACAAACCCCATCGATGTGGTAATGGCGGCCCTGAAAATGCGGTATAGAGTTAACGCCATACAGGAAAAACGGCTGCAAAACAATAAAAAAATCTGGGAAATAACGTTTGGCATGCACACCGGACCGGTTACTGCCACAACCATGGGAAAAAAGAAAGTATCGTACAACCTAAAAGGAGATACGGTAAACATTGCAACCCGAATGAAAGCAGCCTGCGAAGCAGGCGAAATCAACATTTCAGTGATGACCTACGAAATGGTGCGGGAATACTTTGTTTGTGAATATTTTGGCAAAATGCCGGTAAAATACAAAGGCGATGTGGACATGTATTCTGTGAAAGGTATTCGTCCCGAACTCTCAAAAGACCAAAAGGGGCGCGAACCTAACCATTTTTTCAACACACGATACCTGCTCAGACAATTCTCCGATTTGCAGGAAATTGTACTGGATATTCTGGAAAAGGGACTACCCGATTACCTGTATTACCATAATGTGAAACATACCATAGACGTCACTTCCCAGGCAGAACTTATCGGTATTGGCGAAGGCGTTAAGGACGAAGAAATCTTACTACTAAAAACAGCTGCACTGTTCCACGATGCCGGCCATACCGTTGAATACGAAAATCACGAATATCATGGTGCCCAGATGGCCCGCAAAATGTTGCCTGATTTCCACTACACAGAAGAACAAATAGAACAAATCTGTAATTTAATAATGGCTACCCAGCTTCCGCCCGAACCAAAAAATAAATTGCAACGCATAATGTGCGATGCCGACCTGGATTATCTGGGACGTAGTGATTTTATTCCCGTATCGAATACCCTGTATAAAGAATTAAAAGCACAGGATAAAATTGGAGATATTAACTCCTGGAACAAACTACAGGTAAAATTCATTTCATTGCACCAATACTTTACTGAAACGGCCAACAACTTGCGCGAAGTAAACAAACAAAAACAGATAGAACGAATTAAACAATTAATTCCTGATGAATAGCACAAGAAAGTTTAGCTCTTTTTTCGCTTTTTTCCAATCAAAATTCCTATTTTTATGCCCGTATCTGTAAACAAAAATCTAAACACTATAAGCACCATGAAAAATCTTGTTAAAAATCTCGGGATAATTGTCATACTGATAGGCGTGATAATCTTGGCTATTAAAACATTAAGCCCTTCATTAAGCAACACACCTCTGGCCATTGGTGGAGGTTTAATTGTATTGGGATTGATTTTACAAATTGTCCTTGGACGATATATCGAATAAAAAAATGATTAAAATACCAAGCCCGTAAGTGATAAACTACGGGCTTTTTTTTAATCCATAAACATCATGAAAGTAAATAATCAACACTACCGCAGTGTTTGGATAGAAGGTACAACGGTTCATCTTATTGAACAAAACCTGTTGCCTTTCAAGTTTCAAATATTCAAAGCCAAAAAATATACAGACACCTGCAGGGCCATCAAAGAAATGGTTACCCGGGGTGCAGGAGCCATAGGGGGAGCTGCAGCTTTTGCCATGGCCCAGGCAGCTTATGAAGCTAATGCTGACAATTATAAAAACTTTATAAACGAAGCCAGAAACACCATAGAATCAACCCGCCCCACAGCCTACGACCTGTTTTACAGTGTTGAAGCTGTATATAAAGCAGCACTGAAATCGCCAGAATCGGCAATGCAAAAGGCGCAAGAACTTGCCGACGCTAATGCTGCAGCTGGCCGGGCTATCGGAGAAAACGGCAATAAGATTTTAAGCAACAACGTAAATATACTCACCCATTGCAATGCCGGCTGGCTGGCTTTTGTAGACTATGGCTCAGCACTGGCACCTGTATATGTGGCCCATGAGCAAGGCAAAAACGTTTTTGTATATGCCGATGAAACACGGCCCCGTAGTCAGGGAGCAAGGCTTACAGCATGGGAATTACACAACCAGGAAATTCCACACGCCATCATTGCTGACAATGCCGCAGCATCGCTCATGCAGCAGGGAAAAATAGATGTACTCATTACCGGGGCCGACCGCATTGCTGCCAATGGAGATGTGGCCAATAAAATTGGCACCCTCGAAAAAGCTATCGTGGCCAAATATTATGGAATATCTTTTTACGTTACAGCCCCCATTTCTACAATTGATCCCGGTTTGCCCAATGGAAAAAAAATCAACATAGAAGAACGAAGTGCTGATGAAGTGCATTATGCCACAGGACCCGATGCTGAAAACAAATTACACACCATAAGATTGAGCAACCCGGGGTCTGAAGCTATCAATCCGGCTTTTGATGTTACGCCTGCAAGTCTTGTGAAAGGAATAATTACCGAAAAAGGAATAATTGAACCCAACAAAAAATCTATACTTGCTTTACTGACAACATAACTTCAGAAAAAATGAACAGCAAACCCAAAAAAACAGTTGCCGTGTTCATGAACCGGCTTTATGCTAAAGGACTTACCACAACAAGTGGAGGAAATGTGAGTGTGCGCGTTAATAATAAAATATACATCACTCCTTCGCAAACAGATAAAGGTAATATGAAGAGCCGGCAAATTGGTGTAATCACAATAGATGGCAAGAACCTTACGCCAAAGCTTAAACTGAGCATGGAAACAGCCATGCACGTAGAGATTTACAAAACAAGACAAGACATCAAAGCCATTGTACATGCACACCCATTCACTGCCACAACCCTTTCGGCTAAACCAAATCTGATAGATACAAGAATAAACGGTGAAGCACGTGCCATGCTTGGTAAACCCACTTTTGCACCCTACGCCACCATGGGCACACCCGAATTGGCTAAAGCTGCATCAGATGCCATTAAGCATGGCAATACAATTATTTTACAGCATCATGGAATACTCACAATCGGCGAGACGCTGCTCCAGGCATTCGACCGGCTCGAATTAATGGAAATGACAGCACGTAGTGCGGTTATCAGGAATAGTCTCAAAATTGATGAACGCATCAACGACGAACAAATCGCCATCATCGATCGAATGTTTGACCAACCCTGAAAATGCAACTTATAATATGGAAAAATTTCACATTTTCACCCTTAAAATGTCAAAAAAACAACAAACTAAAACGCCAAAACGGACTATAACAGATAAAAATACCTTTTCAGCCCTTAAAGGCACCGAATCATGCCATTAACAGCGTCTTCGGCATAAGTTTTGATTAAAGGAAAACAGACTACAAAAAAGAAATAGCTTTGGGAAGAAGAAATAAAAAAAAACCATTACTCGAAGAAGTAGAAATCACAGATATTGGATCTGAAGGGAAAGCCTTAGCGCGCGTAGAAAACAAAGTTGTTTTTGCACCCTATACAGCACCAGGAGATATCGTAGATATACAGGTCACCCGTAAGCGAAAAAACTTTCTGGAGGGCTTTGTTACTCAATACCACAAATATTCAGACAAAAGAATAGAGCCTTTTTGTAAGCATTTTGGCACATGCGGAGGATGCAAGTGGCAACATTTGCCCTATGCAGAGCAACTCAAAGCAAAACAACAACAAGTTGTAGATAATCTCGAACGAATTGCCAAAATACCTTTGCCTGAAGTATCGCCAATAATGGGTTCAGCCAAAACACGGTATTACAGGAATAAACTGGAATTTACATTCTCTAATCGCAGATGGCTGTCTAAAGATGAAATAGCACAAGATAAGACACATGACGACCTTAATGCTCTTGGATTTCATGTGCCCAAAATGTTCGATAAAGTTTTGGATATTGAAACCTGCTATTTGCAAGCCGATTTCTCAAACAATATTAGAAACGAAGTCAGAAAATTCGCATTAGAAAACAATTATACATTTTTTGATATCAGAAACCATCATGGTTTACTCCGGAATTTAATCGTTAGAAATACCTCATCGGGTCAATGGATGGTTATCGTAGTTTTTTATGAAGATGATCAACCGAAAAGAGAAAAACTGCTAAACCACCTTCAAGAAACATTTCCGGACATTACTTCTTTAAATTACATTATCAATGCCAAAGCAAATGATTCCATTGCCGATCAGGAAGTAATCAATTACCATGGTAAAGACCATTTGCTCGAAGAAATGGAAGGATTACAATTCAAAATCGGTCCAAAATCGTTTTATCAAACAAACAGCGATCAGGCTTATGAATTGTACAAGGTAGCCAGAAACTTTGCCGGCCTCGACGGTAGTGAAATTGTTTATGATTTATACACTGGCACCGGAACCATAGCCAATTTTATAGCTTCCAAAGCCAAAAAAGTAATCGGTATAGAATATATCGAAGAAGCGGTTGAAGATGCCCGCGTCAATGCAGAACTAAATGATATTGAGAACACTTCTTTTTTTGCAGGCGACATGAAAGACCTGCTAAACAAAGAATTTTTTGAAACTCATGGAGCACCAGACGTTATTGTAACTGACCCGCCCCGTGCAGGAATGCATCAGGATGTGGTGGATGTAATTCTTAATTCAGGAGCAAAAAAAATTGTTTACATAAGCTGCAATCCGGCCACACAAGCTCGTGATTTAGAGTTGCTTCACACTAAATACAATGTACAGAAATTACAACCGGTAGATATGTTTCCACATACTCACCATATTGAAAATGTGGTTTTACTCGTAAAAAATATATAATTTTAAGCTTGTGAAAAAAATCAACTTATGGAAAATCAAGATAGCTGCATAGATGTACTCGTAAAAAACAATTCAGTATTTAGTACGCTTAATGAAGATGAAATAAAGCTTCTGTACGAAAATTACACCTGTACCTCCTTTAAGAAAAACGAAATTATTTTTAAAGAAGCAGAGCGCCCAAGTGGACTTTTATGCCTGCAGGAAGGAAAAGTAAAAATCTTCAAAGAGGGCGTCGGTGGCCGTGAACAAATTGTAAGAATGGCCAAACCGGTAAGTTTTATAGGTTATCGTGCACTTTTTGCCGACGAGAACCACATAGCCTCTGCCCAGGCTATCGAAAACAGCAAGGTTTGCACCATAAGAAGAGAAGCGCTGGAAAGTATTATTCGTCAGAATTCCGATTTCTCAATGCGCATCATTAAATCATTGGCTTACGAATTGGGCTTTGCCAATAAAAGAACAGTAACACTTACACAAAAACATATACGTGGCCGCCTTGCCGAATCCCTGCTCTTTCTGAGAGACACCTATGGATTTGAGGAAGATGGACATACCATCAACATTTATCTCTCGAGAGAAGATATTGCCCACCTCTCCAACATGACAACTTCTAATGCCATCAGGACCCTTTCAGCATTCGCTAAAGAAAATATTATAGATATTAACGGAAGACGCATTTCTATAAAAGACATAAAAAAATTAGAGTGGATAAATGACCTCGGATAAGCATTGGGGACAAAATTCATTTTAAATCATTTTTACAAAAGAAACACCTGCCAGTGTTTCTTTTGTGCTTTTATGTAATATGAAGTGCACGGAAACGCACAATAATAAGAATTTATTTTATTTTTTTATTAGAACAAAACACTGAATAACAAATACTTAATGCTTTCGACATATAATTGGTTTATATTAAGTGTAACACTTGAGGAGTTTTGTCGTCTTCATAACAGAACCCTTTTAATTATTAACCTTTAAAACCTAAAACCATGAAGAACTTAAAAGTAATTGCTATTGCATTTGTTTCCGTAATCTTTTTGAACGCTGCTGCCATAGCTAGTAACCCGCCTGTTCCTGCAGCAGAAATTAATGCTTCGCTTCACAATACACTTGAGAAAGTGATGGATTATCCGTCGAATGTGGATGAAGACATACCCAACGCTAGAGTATGGGTAACATTTGATGTGAATGAAGATGGTACGCTAAATGCCACAAATGTGCAAGGCGAGCAGGTATTTGTAGACCATGTAAAAAAAGAACTGAAAAACGTGCAAGTAACGAACCCTTACCTCCATGGAAAAACCTACATGATAAAAATAGTTTTCAATAAGGAAATGAGGTAAGTTTTAATTCCCATAACACTTAACTAAAGCCGGCCTCCCAGCCGGCTTTTATTTTGCATGCATGTTTTATTTCTTAATCAGCTTCCGGTTCAAATGTGTACCGTCTGACAATTGCAAACGCATCAGGTACATACCCGGCATCCAGCTCCTAGTTCTGATTGCCACATTATGGCCCGGCGACTGAATATCCTGAACCATCTGACCAGTCAAATTGAATACTGTAGCACGCACAATTCTCTCACTACTTTTTAAATTCAAATTGGACCTAAATGGATTTGGAAATATATCCACAGCAATTTGTTGACCGGATTCTATGGAAGTAGCCACATCTACAGCTACCTTGTATGTAACACTGGTAGAATCTTCTGCAACAACAGTGTACTGTAAAGTATCTGCAAAATCTTGTATCGATAGTCCGCTTTGCTGCAAATTACCATCTACCAGTACCCTTGCATACTCACTCACTTCAAATAAAGGTGCTAATGAATTAATATCTGACCCTTCAGGCAGAGTAGCTGTAATAAGTAGGTTTTGCTGGTCAATACTGGCTTCAATTACAGTATCATTCAAATCAAATGCAAAATAGTGAAATTCCTTTTCGGTATTTAATATGTAAATAGGCTCGTAATATACCACTCCGAGCGTAGTATCATCGGCATGATCAATGATGCCAACTTCTGCCTCAGACACTGAAGATGTTCCCCACCAATTATTTTGAGCGTAAATATTTCCGTCTGAATTGTTGTATAAATTGTATAGCACGCCCCCATTTCCATTTTCGTAGATATAATTATGTCCAATGTTTACGGTATCGGGGTCTATCTCACCAACGTTAGGCTGCGCACCATTCTGAATGGTAATACCCCATAAGTTATTCCTGATGATATTATGTGCTACCGTAGCTTGCGCCCCACTACTGAAAGCAATACCGGACCCACCATAGAATGGGTTATCCTCCAGGTTATTATCCAGAATATGATTATGCGATATGTTTGCCTCCACAGCACCTTGCAGATTAATTCCATACCGGTTATTTATAATCACATTACTATCTACAATTGCAGAAACATTACCACCGGCCAGAGTTGCCAGGCTAAGCCCCCCGGTCTCATCGTAATTTCCATCGATAACATTACCGCGAATAACTATATCATTGACACCATCACTCGTACCAAGGTTAATCTGTGGTCTGTTGCCATTTTCGGTATTGTTGTGGTAGAGATTATTATATCTAATAACCGGCGATGATGCTGCAGTAGCACCTGAACTTATGGCAGACCTGAAATTTTGTGTGAAATTACAGTATTCAATAACCGGATTGGATTGCAAGAGGTTAATTGCTCCGGAACCATTGGCATCGGTCATTTTATAAAATGCACAGTTATTGAAATATACGTCTGAATACAACAACTTCACTCCGCCGCCATATCGGAACTCAATGTTTTGTAAAACCGAGCCAACACTTTCGTCAAAGGTAATTCCTGCGTAACCAAGCGTAGAATCTACAGCCGTAATTACAAGTAATTGATCCGATTCTGCTATCATTGTACCTTCTATACGCAAATCACCCGTGGTTTCAAAAAACAGGCTGTCAGCATTTGAAAGCATCAACGTATCGCCTGTTGAAATAACAATCTCCCCAGAAAGGGTATAGTTACTTCCTGCTGCCGTAAACTGGCTCCCGGCTGAATCGGCAAGCAAGTCGGGTGTAAAAACAGTTCCCGATCCACTCGTAATATATTGAGCCGACAAATAAACGGGCAACCAAAAAACTGTAAAAAGAATAAATATTTTTCTCATAACTGGTTTGTTTAATTAATTATAAACTAACAATTTACAAAATTAATGTGCTCTACTAACAAAAGCAAGAAATATTTTTGAAGTTTTTCATCCCGAAAATTTAAAAGCCCAATACCCGAAATCTTTCACAAACCATCAAAACTTCGATGGATAAACCGATCTGTGAAAAATATAATACATACCAATCTCAGCAAACAAAACCGGCTTATAAATGGTCTATATTTATAGGGAAAGAGTAGCATTCCCAGCATATTATTACTAAATTTGATTACCAACTAAAAACAATTCACAATGAAAAAAATTATTGAAGACAGTGATTATGCTGAAATTTCTTACGACCCTGATCTAAAGATGGGAAAAATCGCATGGAAAAGAAAAACACTAACAGATGAGTACAGGCACGCTTTTACTACACTCCTCGAGTTCAGTAAAACCCATCAAATAGACAATTTCTTATCGGATATCAGGAACCAGGGCGTAGTAGCACCCGAAAACCGCAAATGGTTCGAAAATGAAATGCTTCCTAAAGCTATAGATGCCGGACTTAAGAGAGCAGGTTCTGTTTTCGATGGTAATGTTTTTAAGAAATACTACATGAACATGATTATTAAAGTGTCGAATAAATTCGGCATGCCATTAAAACTTTTCACTACAGAGGAAGAAGCAATAGACTGGTTTAATAGTTTCGAGTAATTTGTTAATGTTTAGGTTATTATGAAAGGTACGCCAATCTGAAACTAAATCTTTGTTATTTGCAATAACAGGTGGCTCTTTGCAGACCGATGAATGGCCAACTCATCTCCATCGTGCACGGCATCATACAATTCGGGCGAAAGTATCAGTTTTTCATCGCCGGCTTGCACTTCGTATTCATTTGGCGCATCGTTAGGGCTTGCACCAAAACTCTGCTTTTGGGTGCATCTGGCCGACACAGGTGATTCCATCTGTTTAAAAAAATCATTACTTGTATTTTTCTGAACTGTTTTTTGAGTTACAGTTTTCTTTTTATTTACAGCATCTGCCATCAGTAACCGTGATGTGCCGATGAGAATAACTGATGCCAGTAAAAAACCAATAATAACGAGTAAACCAGCAGGCAGATAAAAACCTTCTTTCGATGAAATGAAATAAACCATAGTAGCCACTGCACCACCAGCCAGCAAACTTAAAACAATCCTGGTTGCCAGCAACCTGAAAACCTTTCTTTTGTCATGCGTGTTAAAAGATATATTTTCCATCATTTACTTTATAAAGTGTTCAGAAACGTACGATAAATATTTTTTTCACCTGCCATTCGAATATTAGACGCTCAATAGTTACTTTTGTTTGTTAAGGTAAAATCATAAAATTAATAAACCGTGAAAAAAATAATGTTTGCAGTATTAGCATCGAGTCTGTTACTAGGCGCTTGCAGCGATGGAAGCAAAGAAAAAAGTGGCGAAAACCCATTCTTTTCTAAATTTGAGACACCATATCAAGTACCTCCGTTTGATAAAATTAATACAACACACTACATGCCTGCCTTTAAAAAAGGTATGGAGGAGCATAAAAAAGAAATTCATCTCATCATCATTAATGAAGAGCCTGCAACTTTTGAGAATACCATTGCCGCGCTCGACAAAAGCGGCATGATGCTCAGACGTGTTAGCTCAATATTTGGTAATTTGAAATCATCTACCATAAACGATGAACTTCAGGAAATAGCCAACAAAGTATCTCCACTAAAGTCAAAGCACTACGATGACATCAACCTCAACGAAGAGCTTTTTCAGCGCATCAAAACTGTTTACAACAAAAAAGATGAGCTCAATTTAACCACAGAACAAATGAAACTTCTGGATGATACCTATAAAAAGTTTGTTCGCAATGGAGCCAACCTGGCTCCAGATAAGCAAAAAAGCCTACGAGCTATCAATAAGGAATTATCTCAGCTTTCCTTGAAATTTGACGAAAATCTTTTGGCCGAAACCAATAACTTCAACCTCTTTATTGAAAACAAAGAAGATTTGGCCGGGTTGCCGGAATCAGTTCGCCAGGGCGCTGCTGAAGCAGCTAAAGCCGAAGGAAAAGAAGGGCAATGGCTATTTACATTACATAAGCCCAGCCTTATACCATTCCTGCAGTTTTCAGAAAAACGCAATTTGCGCGAAAAACTATACACAGCCTATATCACCCGTTGTGACCAAAACGATGAGTACGACAACAAAGAAATACTCAAAAAAATGGTAAAACTACGTGTTGACAAAGGCCAGCTTTTAGGTTTTAAAACTTATGCACACTATGTACTTGACGACCGCATGGCAAAAACACCCGAACGTGTATTCGATTTGCTTAACAAACTGATGAATGCCGGTAATGAAGTGGCTAAAAAAGAACGTGCAGAAATGCAGCAAATGATTAACAATGAAGGACACGACTTTGAGTTAAAGCCATGGGATTGGTGGTATTATGCCGAAAAATTGCGTGTAAAAAAATACAACTTCAACGAAGAATCAACACGTCCCTATTTTGAATTGAAAACTGTGCGCGATGGCATGTTCAAAGTAGCCACTAAACTTTGGGGCCTACAGTTCAAAAAACGCAACGACCTCCCGGTTTATCACAAAGATGCTATGGCATTTCAGGTTATGGAAGCAAATGGTGACCACGTGGGAATCCTTTATATGGATTTCTTCCCTAGAGCAAGCAAATCATCAGGTGCATGGATGAACTCATTTATGAAACAACACACCAAAGATGATAAGCGTGTAGCACCGGTAATTTCAGTTGTAACAAACTTTTCTAAACCTACCGGCGACAAGCCATCACTCTTAACCTTCGAAGAGGTTTCTACACTATTTCATGAGTTTGGACACGCTTTGCATGGATTGCTTTCAGACACAAAATACTATACTCAGTCAGGCACGAGCGTTCCCCGCGATTTTGTAGAGTTGCCTTCGCAAATTATGGAAAACTGGGCAGCCCAGCCAGAAGTTATTAAAATGCTTGGCAAACACTACAAAACAGGAGAAACAATACCCGACGAGCTTATCGAAAAAATGAAAGCCGCAAGCCTTCACAACCAGGGATTTGAATTAACAGAATTCATTGGTGCCGGACTGCTCGACATGCACTGGCACATGCACACCAATAAAGACCTGAAAAAGGTTAAAGCATTTGAAAACGAAGTACGCGAAAAAATTGGATTAATACCTGAAATAGAATTCCGTTATCGCAGTCCTTACTTCTCACATGTTTTTGCAGGTGGTTATGCAGTAGGCTATTACGGTTATGCATGGGCAGAAATTCTTGATGCAGATGCTTTCCAGGCTTTCAAAGAGAATGGACTATTTGATGAAGAAACTGCTAAGAAATTCCGCAACCATATACTAAGCGTTGGCGGCAGCAATGACGCCATGAAAAATTATGTAAAATTCCGTGGAAAAGAACCCGAAATTGATGCACTGCTCGAACGCCGTGGATTGAAATAAAAAAACACACAATATACTTTGAAGGGTTGTTGCTATTGAGTAACAACCCTTTTCTTTTTTCAAAAATAAATATAAACTATAAAGTATTGTTTTTGTTAATTTTATAAACACAAGTAAATTTATATGTCGGAAACACAATTTGACATTGAACATGTATTAAAACTCGAAGCAGTTTTTAACAACCCCCTGGCAGGACTAATAATTCTAGACAGAAAAGGAGAAATAGAGGCAGTTAATCAGGCCATGGCAGAAGAACTCGAACAGCCAAGAAACCAACTAACAGGCACATCCATTGAAGGATTCTTAAACGAAGAAAGCCAGCGAATGCTGCATAAATATCTGGAGTATTGTGCCAACAGAGATGAGAATGATGAGCATGGAAGTATTGAGTTGCAAATTACCAGAAACAAAAAAAATGCCCGGCATGTAGAATTAGCCATATCTGAAACTTATATTAGAGATGTACTGTTTTTTGTTGGCGTAGTTAAAGATATTACACCAGAAAAAAAGCTTCAGCGTAAACTTCAGGAACAAAAAGCAGAAAAAGAAAAAATTGAAGCCAACCTGGAAAAAGAACAAGAAATAAGTGACCTGAAAAACCGATTTGTTTCAATGGCTTCGCATGAGTTCAGGGCTCCATTGGCAGGACTGCTTTCCTCCGTAAACCTCATTGAACGCTATATAAATTCCGGCCAAAACCAATGGAAAAATTTCCCTTATCACAACCACATTGAAAAACATTTAAAAATACTTAAAAGAGCCTTAGGTAATTTGCAAAGTATTTTAAACGAATTCCTTTCTCTTGGTAAACTTGAAGAGGGCAAACTTGAAAGCCATTCACAAACATTCCACCTGGGAGAGTTCTTTCAGATGCACCAGCAGCAGGTAAATGACATTATTGCCCCGCCACAAGAACTTCATTATCACTGCAGCCATTGCAATGCAAAAGTCCACATGGATAAAAACTTCCTGCACAACATTTTAAATAACCTGATATCGAATGCATCAAAATACAGCCCCCACAACTCAGAAATCAATGTAAAAGCTTACACAAAAAGCAATATACTTTATATGTTTGTCGAAGACCAGGGTAAAGGCATTCCGGAAAAGGAACAAAAAAAGATATTTGATCATTTTTTCCGCGCCAAGAATGTAAGGAATCATCAGGGAACAGGCCTTGGGCTAACTATTACGCAAAAATATGTGGGACTAATGAACGGTGTAATTAACTTCAATAGTGAAGAAAACAAGGGAACTACATTCAATGTTGAACTACCATTTAAGCAAGCATGAGTAAAAAAATTCTAATTATTGAAGATGATCAGATCCTGCGCGAAAACACAGCAGAATTACTGATCCTGTCTGGTTACGAAGTAATAACATCATCAGATGGTAAAGATGGCATACGAAAAGCTGCAAGTGAACATCCGGACCTTATTTTATGTGACATTATGATGCCCGAAACAGATGGATATAGTGTACTGCATGCGCTTAACCAAAACGAACAAACAGCCACAATACCATTTATTTTTCTTACAGCAAAAACAGAAAACAATGCCCTCCGGCAGGGAATGGAAATGGGTGCTGACGACTTTTTATACAAGCCCTTTGAGGATATTGAATTACTCAATGCCATACAAAGCCGGCTAAAAAGACAAGACCAATTAACAGCCATAACCGGAAAAAAGGACAAAACACAAAATGACCAAAGCACCCATGCTGAAGTTATGCAGGAGCTATTGAGCAAGGCCACATCTATAAACCTGAAAGATGGTGAAACATTATACCACCAGGATGAATATCCGCATTTTGTTTACTATGTAGCAGAAGGAAGCATAAAAACCTACCAGCTCAGCAACCAGGGAAAAACATTTATAACAGGAATTTTTCACAGCGGAAGCTTATTGGGTTACAAGCCCGTAATTGAGAAAAGGCCTTCAAATCAGTTTGCTGAAGCGAACGAACTCACAGAGATAAAAAAAATACCTGCAAATTCATTCCTCGATGCCCTCTACAACAATCCACAAATGTCGAAACACTTTATTCGGCACATATCAAGACGGCTGAGTAAAAAAGAAGAAGAGTTAATGAGCGTGGCTTACAATTCGGTTCGTTACAGAATAGCATTTAAATTACTTGAGCTCAGTGAGAACCATCCCAACGGAATAATTGATTTGCCAAGAACAGATTTAGCCGGAATGATAGGAACTACAGCGGAAACACTTGTAAGAACATTGACTGAGTTTAAAAATGATGGACTTATAGAAACAGATGAACACAACATTACAATACCCGATGCGAAAAAACTACGCAATACACTAATCAGGTTTTAGTACCTTGCTTACTCCTGCGATTTTTTGTGCTCAGCTTTATCCTGCTTTTCTATTTCTTGCTCCTAAAATACGACTCACCTGACTATTGAACCTCCTAATTAGACTTGAATCAAATATTGATTGATCTGTATCAATAAAAACTTAAAAAATTGATGACAATCAATACTGCACATTGAGGCAGCTCATTGCAAAAATTTGCACGAAGGCTGATATTTGTACAAGAAACAGTAAAGGAAAATGAGGCAAATAAAAAACATAAATCTACTTCTTTCAATAATACTCATACTGGTGAGTTGTAATACAGCAGACCAGGAAAAAATAATGAGAAATAATATTCAGAAAGAAGCCAAAAAAACAGGAGAAAAAACAAAAGCATATGTAGCAACTGAAAAAGCAGCCATCATAAACGGGCTGGAGAAAGAAGCGGAACAAACACATAATAAAATTACACGACTGAAAATAAAAACCAAAGCCCGAAAGTCAGACACAATAGCAAAAGAAATGCTCAATAAAATTGAGCAAGCATATAAAAGACTTAGTTATAACCTAAGAGAACTAAAAAGCAAAAGCGATACAGCTTTTACAAGTAAAAGAAAAACTGTAGAGCAACAAATTGAAACGCTGAATAAAACCATTTTAAAAACCCAAAATTCACTTAAAGAATAAGATAAGAAAGGAGCGCATTATGAAGCGGAGTTTAAAAGCATTACTAGGATTCGACTTAGCAACAACTGATAAAGAAAAAGGAAAAGTAAAAGACTTCTTGTTCGACGAAGAACGTTGGGTAGTAAGATATCTTGAGGCAGATCAGGGTAAAATATTGCCACGCAAGCAAGTTTTAATACCCAGGGTATTTTTAGATCAACCAGAATGGAGCAAAGGCAAGTTCCCTGTAAAAATGTCTAAAGAAGATATTGAAAAATGCCCGGCTACTGATGAAACACTGCCTGTTTCGCGAAAATATGAACAAGAGCTGGCAGCACACCTACAACTCAATAATTATTGGGCCGTAGCACCGCCTATAATAGGTACTTCAGCATACCCACCACGCCCTATAGTAACTCCAAAAAACCAGGTAAAGGAGGAAGATGTGGATACAAACCTGAGAAGTTTTAAAGAGGTAATCGGATATGAAGTCGACACAGCAGATGGTAGCTACGGAGAACTTACCGATATTATTATTGATGATGACGACTGGCAAATTGTATACTTCGTGACCAATAGCAAACATACTGATACAGAGCGAGAAGTAATGCTTGCCATTGGTTGGATTAAAGAGATAAGCTACGTTAACCAGCGCATTACATTAGAAATAGATTTTAAAAACATGGTACACGCTCCGGAATACAACCCGGCAACTCCCGTCAATATTGAGTTTGAAAAGAAAGTGTATGATTTTTACGGACGTAACCAAATGAAATGGAATATTTCATAATTACGATAAATTTATTGAATCAAAATGGGAGTGGCCCTATGACCAAGCTGGATAATCAACATCAAACTGCAGCAAAAATATTTGAAAAGCTGGATGATCTTGAGGAAAAGAGCCAACAAATAGAAATTATTTTACGCAAACCCCTTAAAAAATAATACCATGGAAAAAGAAAAATACAGAAAAAAGGCAAAAGAAACTGTTGATGATATATTTAATCAGATAGAAGTACTTGAACAAAAAAGACATCACGTTTCAAAAGAAATGAAAGCCGAATACGATGAGCAAATAGCGGCGTTAAAAGCCAGATATGCCGAACTCGAAAACCAATATAAAGAACTTGAACTCTCAAGCGGTCAGGCCTGGCAAGACACCAAGAATAAATTTGCAGAAAGTGCAGATTATTTCAAATCCGGGCTGACAAAAATAGCTGAAATATTTGAGTCTGATCAGGAACGACCAAAACCTGATCAGGCGTAATTAAAAAAAATGTTGACCCTTAAAAATTTATTTATTATGAGACTAAAAACAATGTTAACAATAGTATTAATAGCATTAATTTCTATTGGTTGGGCTCAAAAAGACATACCCGACCAGAAAATTGCTGATGCCATACAGACCGAATACCAATTTGACCATGCCATTAACTTTAATAAAATAGACATAAAAGTAAATGATGGTATTGCAGAACTGACCGGATCGGTATCGAACATCAAAGCGAAAGAAAGAGCAACAAAAATTGCAGAAATGGTAAAAGGTGTGCGTTCAGTTTCAAATCGCATAATTGTTGACCCACCATTAATGCTCAGTGATCAAACCATAGACAATAAAGTAACTACTGCACTACTGAATGACCCTGCAACAGAAAGCTACGAAGTAGACGTCAGTGTATCAGACAAAAAAGTAACACTTAGCGGAAATGTAGAGTCTTACAGAGAAAAACAACTGGCAGGCAACGTGGCCAAATCAGTTGTTGGCGTAAAAGCCGTTTCAAATAAAATAGAGATAGATTATGACCTCACCCGGACAGATAGTGAGCTAAAGGATGAAATTGAAAAAACTCTAAAATGGAGCACAAGCGTCGATGATGGATTAATTGATGTAAAAGTAAAGAATGCTGAAGTAGAACTCAGCGGAACTGTAGGAAGTGCCGCCGAAAAACGCAACGCTCGCTATCTTGCATGGATTACAGGAGTAAAAAATGTGGATGCATCAAAGATCGACATTGAATGGTGGGCTAAGGACAAAGACTTAAGAAAGAATAAAAATGTAGATAAACCAGATAAAGTTATTGAAGATGCCATTATTGATGCAGCGTTATTCGATCCGCGTGTTTACTCATTTGACATTGCTGCGGAATCAGAAAACGGGTGGGTAACACTCAGAGGCACGGTCAACAACCTAAAAGCACGCCAGGCTGCTGAAAACCTGGCTAAAAACACTGTAGGTGTTAAAGGTGTAACAAATCGCATAAAGGTTGAGCTTGACTTACCACCGGCCGACAGTGAAATTAAAGATAATATTCTCACTGCACTGAATCGAAACTCGGTAACAGAATCTTTTGAAATTGCCGTTGACGTGAAGGCAGGCATAGTAACCCTCTCCGGATTGGTAGATAGTTATATGGAAAAAATGGAGGCAGAATGGGTTGCAAGTGGCGTAAAAGGTGTAACCACGGTAAAAAACCTAATAACCGTTAATTCACCCTACTCCTATTACTGGTGGGACGCTACACCTTTTCACGAATGGTATTACGTACCTGCAGCTGCTGCTGAAGTGGTAACCGTAACTACACCAAATGATAAAAAAATAAAGAAAGAAGTAGAAAACCAGCTTTGGTGGAGCCCCTATGTCGACGCCGATGACATAAAAGTAACTGTTGAAAATGGGGATGTAACGCTGACCGGTACAGCAGATAATATAACTGAGTTTCGACGTGCTACAGAAAACGCATGGGAAGGCGGAGCATGGAATGTAAAAAACAATCTTGAGATTCAGTAGGAAATTATTATAGCCTTTGGACTGCCTGAAATATAATCACTTTGTTCAATGACTCAAGTTAGAAAATCCCATGACTTAATAAAACAGAGTAACCATTTCAGGTAGTCCATTATTAAACAGATTAATAATCCCAAAAAATAAAATCTATGTTATACCCAATACTAATATCATTTCTTATTGCAGTATTATTTGCGGCAATTCTGTCCGCGGCGTTTAAAAGAGAAGGACCTGGACCTATGGGAGGAGCCATATTTTTTTTCCTAATCATCTTCCTGTTCTCCTGGGCCATCGGATCATGGGTTACACCAATTGGACCACTGTTTTATGGTGTCCCGTGGCTGGGTTATCTCATTATCGGGCTTTTTACAATGCTACTGATCGCTGCATTAATACCCGCAAAACCTAAAAAACCAGAAACACCCTTTGAACAGGCAGAAGAAGAAGCTGAGGAAGCCAGAGCCTTAGGTATTACATTTGGCATGTTTTTCTGGGCACTGATGATAGTGTTATTATTTGCCGGCATAGCAAATCTAGTGTTCTAAAATGAGCATGGATATGTTGATAAAATAGACAAAAAAAGTAGAGGAGGAACGATGCAAACAGAAACTATAATTTTCAATATTGAAGATTTTAAACAATTGGCCTATACTCATGAGCCCTTATGCTTGTCAGTATTTATCCCTGCATATAGGGCCGGGCAAGAGGTACAAGAGCAACATGCGCAAAAAACATTAAAAAATATTATCAAACAAGTGCGCATAAGATTAATTGACCGGGAATTGAATAAAAATGACGCCGAAGTATATCTGAGGCCGCTCATAAAATTACTGGATGATAATGAATTCTGGACCGATCAATCGGATGGACTTGCCATATTCATTACACCCAAAACAATAAAAAAATATAAGGTGCCAATTCATTTTGCACCATACTATTACATCGCAGATCATTTTTACCTGAAACCCCTTATTCCAATACTTAACAGCGATGACAAATTTTATGTTTTGGCGCTCAGTCTCGAAAAAGTAACCCTGTTTGAGGCTACACCATACACAATTGCAGAAATAGATAACTCAGATATACCTCAAACATTGGAGCAAGTTGTTGGAAATGAAACCGAACAAAGGCATTTGCAACAGCGAACCGGCCAGAATAATAGCGGCAATGCCATGTTTCATGGCCATGGGAGTGGCAATGATGATAGAAAAAATGAAATCACCCGTTTTTTACAAGCGGTTGACAAGCAGGTTACTGATATCCTCAATGGCGAAACAGCTCCGCTCATACTTGCCTGTGACAAACAACATTTTGGAATCTATAGAAAAATAACCAATTACAACAAACTCAGCAACAATTACATTCCCGGAAACCCGCAAGATATGGCCCCCATAGATTTACATCATCAGGCTTCATTGTACCTGGATGACGAGTTTGGAAAAGTTAAAGACAAAAAAATCGCAACTTTTCGCCACTATTCTGCCACAGACAAGGTTCTTGCAGAAATAGAAGATATTGTTCCCGCAGCGTTAAATGGGCAGATAGATACCTTATTTATACAACCCAATAAAGAAACTTTTGGCCTTTTTGACCAGGAAAACAATACAATAATAATTGATCGCGAAAAACAAATTCAAAATGCTTCGCTATATAACCTGGCAGCTGTAAACACTATTCTCAACAATGGCAATGTGTACTTACTTTCACAAGACTATATGCCATTAAATAAAACTAATGCAAACGCATTACTTAGGTATTAAATTGGAAAATAAAAGGAGGAATTATGAGTACTGCAAAACTTAAACAAAACATTAAAGCAAAAATAGATGATATAAACTCAAAAGTTTTGAGCATCCGTGAACGTATGAACAAAGAAGAAAATCCGGATGAAGAGCTTCAAAAACTATTATTACAATTAGAAAAAATTCAAACAGAGTTGAAAGAAAAATTTGACACACTTGAAGCTGACCCAAATGCCGATTGGGATGAATTTGACAAAAACATTCATCAGAGTGTCAAGTCATTTAATCAGGCTTTTACACAAGCAGGTACCTTATTTAAAAAACAATGATGGTGCGCTTTGTTCATTTTCATAATTGAAAAGCCCGTGGCCAATGTTTGGCCCGGGTTTTTACTTTGACTCATCATCTACAATGTGCTCGCTTATCTCTTCTTCAACGTCATCAACTTCCTTTTCGATTTTCTCAATTTTATCACCATTTCCATTTTTCTTTATTCGATTTATTGCATGGCGAATTAGAGGAATTTCGTAAGAAAGAAGTATGAGTATTGCGGCAATAAAAATATAACCTAAGGGAATAAAAGGCACAAACATAAAAACTAAACCCAACAACAGCACCACAACGCCAATAGAAGGTCTAATATATTTTGTGTATTTTGGAGGTATGCTAGCCATCAAAATTTATATCAATACAATTCTAAAAAAACTTGATTGGGAAAATATTTAATGTTTAACAAGGCCCGGAAACTATTGTTTACAACAAAAATCGCACACCAGTTTGCGGTACTTTTTTTTATTTGAGAGCATAGCCGGATGTTTGCCTTTTTCGAAAAGCTCCAGCCTGCTATTGGGTAGCATATCATTTACAAGCCTGACCTTTTCAGCGGCTCGCGGAATCATATTATCGTTAGTAAGTGCTGTAAGCAGCACTTTGCAGTTTAAATCTTCAAGCGAATCGAACCAAACCGTTTTATGCTCGGCAAAATGTAATTGATTACTGGCATCACTTTTTAATACCTCCTGCCAATCTTTTCCATGCAGGTACTGAAAGAACATGCGGAAAAAATTAATCTTAATGGTGCGTTCCCTCTGAGCCATTCGCTCTTTTGCCCGTTCAGGAGGTAAGGCCAAACCCTCAAAGCTGTCCGCAATGAGTGCACGACAATTAAGCTCCTGATCTAAAGCCAGATGAAAACCCACAATAGCGCCGCCGCTTGTACCCAGCACATTAATATCTGTGGTGTTTAATTCAAGTAAAACTTTCTTTATCAGAAAAGCGCTGTATTGCCAAAAGTCACCCTCAAAATCATGTATGCGGTCGCTCCTTCCATGCCCGGGTAAATCAAAAGCAATTACATGAAAATGTTTGCTATAATACCGGATTTCGGTCTTTAACATTTTAGAAGACCCTCCGTTATCGTGCAATAAAACTAACGGAGCACCTTTTCCTCGCTCGTTATAAAACAACCTGATATTTTTAACTGTAAAATAAGGCATCAATAAATATTATTGTTGGCTTTAAGATAAGATATTTAATCAATATCAGGAAATTTTTGTGTATTTAAAGATTCGCACATTGGTGCAAATTAAAATAAAACTGCTTTAACTCATTTAAGACCAGAAAAAAAAACAAATTAGTTTATCGCAATATTTTGTGCACCAACGATACGGTAAAATAACTAAGCAGAAGCATGCCAATGAAACCCTGTATTGCGCTTAAACCACGTGCCAGCCCAATCGGGAAGTGATCTCCATACCCAATGGTTAACATCGTTATGGCACTATGATAGAAACTTCTTGACCACAATGGGAGTTCATGTTCTGCACCAACGCTCACAACAACGTTGCCCCAGCCCGCAACAATGAGTATCAAGTAGCCCAGGCTAAAAAGTATATAAACCATTATCATTGTAGTAAATACTCTTTGAGGGCTGGTACCATACAAGCCAGTATAATCAAGCAACACGCGATCAAGTGCATATGAAATATTTCGGAGTATCTGCTTACCAATTCCCTCGTTTTTATTAGCCCACCTTGAACGAGCTCTGCAACGACGATACTCAACATAAGCCAAATCTTCCGAATCGTATTGGCCATTGGTACTAAAATTTTCCTTTAACATCAAAAACTGTGTGGCTTTCTCATATTCATCAGTCAAAGACTGCTGATTATAAATGGCCTTTTCTACCTGGTTTAATTTCCAATCGATGTAAAGGAGGCCTGGAAGACTCATATCGGTAAAATTTATTAATGGTATGGGCTGGCCTCCCCTGGGCAAATTCAAATCAAGAATATCCCTCACCACGGCATTTCTCAGGTTTAGACTCTGGGCACTATATACCCTGAAGTTCAAATAACGATTAAAGAAGCAATAACTGAAATCGACATTATGCAGCTTGGCCTGCTCTAGCTTTATCAATGCATTCTGAGTTTCAGCACGTGAAAAATTCAAATCAGTACTATTAAAAACTACCTCACTAAAATCAACAGTCCCACTACCAAAAAGCACTTTTTTAAAAGTTAGTTTCCCATTGTGGGCTTCACAACCGGCAAAATTCCAACAACCATTGCCGGCTTCGCTCCTGTTAAAATTGACCTTGACATTTTCGAACTCCGTAGTACGAAAATCAATATCACCTTCTCCAAAAAAGGCACGGTCAAAAGACACCTCTTTTGATTCGAACCGGGCAAACTGAAAATTTATGCTACCCTTGCCAATTCTGGATACTTTAAAACTTAGTCCGCCGCTAAAATGAGTATCAACCATATTGATATCCCCATCGTCGAATTCGCAATTGGTGAAATCAACAAATGCACCTTCGAAAGCCGCATACTGGAAATTTTTTTCACCTTTATCTAAAAGAGCATTTTTGAAAGAAAGACCGCCCCCTGTGAGTTTTGTGGATGTGAAAATGAGGCCCCCTTTACGATGTGCAATATAAGAAAAATCAATTTCTACATTTTCAAATACACTGTGCGAAAGCGAAATATCACCACCATAAAAAATGGCATTTTTAAAGCTGACCTCGTTCTTATGTACCGTAATATAAGAAAAATCTACATTGTTGTGTACGTTAAAAAATGAATCATTTGCTACGATTTTGTTAATTTTTATCAACTCATTTTTATCAATCAAGCTCAACCGCCTCCAGGCAGTCATCGAAAAATTTTCAACATATGCCTCATCGAGCATAATAATACGTTCTTGCTCAATCAGGTTATAAATTTCATCAATGTTGGCAATTCCAAAATCCTGCGTAGAAAGCAAATGATTACTTAAATCATAAAATGATATAATGGCGGTTTGTTCATACCTGGTACCCAGAGCAGAAACATAAGGCTTATCGACTGTTTTTACACTAAAATGATGAAAAGTTCTATACATCGTTGTTTTTAATGTTCAAGTTATACCAAATAATCTTACGAATCAATAAAATATATTACGGTATTAATATATGAATACACTAAACATTTTAATTTATGAGACGTTATGCTCATAAAATCAATAAAAAATTAACATTATGAGTTTTAAATTGCCAGATTTACCATACGATTTTAATGCACTGGAACCTTACATCGACGCCAAAACCATGGAGATTCATCATGGCAAGCACCATGGCGGTTATACCACTAAATTAAATACGGCTTTAGAAAAAGAAGGCGTGAGTGATAAAACCATAGAAGACATTTTGAAGCAGGTTTCGAAATATTCAGTCGGCGTTAGAAACAACGGCGGAGGATATTACAACCACAAGTTATTTTGGGAAATCATGAGCCCTAATGGCGGAGGCGAACCCGCAAATGAAATAGGAAAAGCAATTAATGACACCTTTGGTTCTTTCGATGCTTTTAAAAATGAATTTGCCGCTGCAGCAGCAGGAAGATTTGGCTCAGGCTGGGCCTGGCTCGTGAAAGATAACGGAAAATTAAAGATAGGCAGCACACCAAACCAGGATAATCCAATAATGGATGTCTCAGATTTCAAAGGAGAACCAATTCTTGGATTAGATGTTTGGGAACACGCCTATTACCTAAAATATCAAAATAGAAGACCAGAGTATATCGATGCATTCTTCAATGTAATAAACTGGGATAAAGTAAACGAACTTTATAAAGCTTAAGTTCATTCCGGATATCATACCCAATAACCCGAGCATTTCACATTTACAACCGTTGTAAAGCTTTCCCACTTAACAACACTATCTGGAATGAATCTTAATTATGGGCATCACCAAACAAGGTGATGCCTTTTTTTGTCTATTCAGGCAGACGGTTGAATTATTAACTTAAAAAACAGAAAGCTATGAAATTTAAATTACCGGAACTTCCTTTTGACAAGGATGCATTAGAGCCACATATTAGTGCAAAAACCATTGAATTTCACTATGGAAAACACCATAAAACATATGTGGATAAAATAAACAAACTGGTTCAAGGAACTGAGTTCGAAAATGCAGACCTGGAAACCATAATAAAAAACGCGGATGGGGGTATCTTTAACAATGGCGCCCAGGCATGGAATCACACCTTCTACTTTGAAGCATTAAGCAGCAATTCCAAAGCCAAACCGGGAGGAAAACTACTTGGCGCAATAGACAAAGTATTTGGCAGCTTCGAGCAGTTCAAAGAAGATTTTACCAACGCTGGTGCAACACTTTTTGGTTCAGGTTGGGTTTGGCTAATCCAGAACAAAGATGGTGACCTGGATATCATGCAGGGGCAAAATGCGGAAAATCCATTGCGCGAGGGTTACAAACCTATTATGACAATGGATGTATGGGAACATGCATATTACCTCGATACCCAGAATGCGCGGCCCAAGTACATTGAAAACTTCTTTGCAGTGCTCGATTGGGAAGTGGTAGAAAAACGTCTTGGATAAAATAAAAACACAAGCACAAAGGACCGGCCCTGTTCAATAAACAATTAATTTTAGTCTTCAAAGCCCGTTATTTTGAAATAAAACCAACTTTTTTTCTTAATAATTCAAGAATAGACTATGTAGTTCAAGGGATGGAGGCTCTATTTTTCTAATTTTGGAATAGGTTCGGATGAATGTGAAAAAAAAATTGAATTAAGCATGCAAATATTATTTTTGGTACAGGATTTGTTTTCTTAAAAGTGCAACATCACTAAATCCTTTAGTGATCAATTGCGAGGGGTAATATAAGCTGTTTTCATGACTTGTTTTTGGGGGTGGTCTACTGACCACCCCTTTTTCATGTCATAAAAAACCTTACCGAGAAACTTCAAACAACCTTACTACAAGCACGATATGCAAATCTTAGATTTGGAAAAAGTAAGGGCTATAATTTATCTCTCAAAAAAACTCGCGTTTATCAAAAATCAAATTTGATTAGCATTAGCTAAGTTCAGCCATTTTTTCAGCCAAAATTGAGTTTCAATATATCGACGCCAGCACCGTGGCCAGAAGCATATTATTGGCTTCATTTCATAATCGATAAGACTTCTCCTGGCTGGCTGCTCAATTATTCACTTCGTACTTTTTCAACAGAAAAGTGAAAAAATAGTAAAAAAACCAACATTTATTTTGTTTTAATACTTAGTTTGCTTATTTTTGAATGCAACATTACCGGGAGGTTCTACTTTCGGTGATCAATTGCGAGGGGTAATATAAGCTGTTTTCATGACTTGTTTTTGGGGGTGGTCTATTGACCACCCTTTTTATTTACCCGTAAAATCAATATTAAATACTTATTAACAAAGCGTATAAAAAAGGGGCTATTCGCTCTATTTTTCAAAAACAATCTCCCCCTGAATTGCTGTCAGGAGGTTCCTGACATTAGGAACCTGAGCTATATCAATTGTCATAATATCTTTATCAAGCACAACAAAATCAGCTTGTTTTCCCATCTCAAGCGAACCCTTTTTATCTTCTTCGAAAATGCTTTTAGCAGCCCAGATGGTCATGGCTTTTAGTGCCTGCTGCCTGTTCAGGGCATTGTCTTTTTGGAAACCCTTTGGTGGATAACCATCAAAATCCTGGCGGGCCACTGCAGCATAAAAGCCGTATAATGGATTAATATTCTCGACAGGAAAATCGCTACCATTACATAACCAGCCATTTTTCTCCAGTAACTGGCGGTATGCATAGGCATGCTTTAACCTTTCATCACCCAGTCTTTCACCGGCCCAGTACATGTCTGAAGTAGCATGAGTGGTATTTACAGCCGGCACAATATTATATTTATCAAAAAGCTGAAAATCATCCGGATTCACAACCTGGGCATGTTCAATGCGCCATCTTCGGTCATTATTTTCAGACAAAATTTTGCTATAGAGGTTTAGAACCAATCGGTTGGCCGAATCACCAATAGCATGTGTATTGACCTGATAATTATTATTGTATGCCTGACGTGCAATATGCTCCATTTCTTCCGGATTAGTGATAATAAGTCCGTAATTATCAGGGTCGTCGCTGTATGGTTCAATCATACAAGCACCGCGGGAACCAAGAGCACCATCGGCATAGAGTTTTACTGAATGAATATGTAAACGGCTGGTTCGGTATATTCCATGTTCCATAAACTGTTCAAGGTTCTCCCTGGTTGGAGATAGCATGGCGTACACCTGCATTTTCAGTTCCGCTGCTCTTTGCAAAGAATCAAGCAATTGAATATCTGAGTGGTCTAAGCCGGCATCGGCAACAGTAGTTAATCCAACGGCATAGCAATTTTTTGCACCTATATTCAATAATTCCACCTTTTCGTTTTTGACAGGCTCAACAATATGTTGCAACACCAACTCCAGTGCATTATCTATCAAAATCCCCGTAGGTTGTCCGTTACTTTTTCTTATTTCACCTCCTTCAACAGTAGTATTTTCATCGATACCTGCAATTTCAAGTGCTCTGGCATTGACCAATGCGGCATGCCCGTCGATTCGTCGTAAAAAAACAGGTTTATTTGGGAAGAGCTTGTTAAGTGCTTTATTATTGGGGAATTCCTTAACAGGCCAGTCATTTTGGTCCCAGCCCCGACCCAGTATCCATTCTAAGTCATGATTTTTGTCCCATTCTTTCAGTTTATTCAGAATATCATCAAAAGATTTTGTTCCCCGCAGGTTCACCTGACGAAGGTTCATACTATACCCAACAAAATGACAATGCGCATCGATTAATCCGGGATAAACATATTGACCTTCAAGGTCTTTTTCTCGCTCTGCTTCAAAGTCATTCAAAAGCGACTTGTCGCCCACCGATTTAATTACGCCATTATCGACAATCATTGTACTGGCAACAGAAAAGTTGCTATCTACGGTATAAATCGTGGCATTTTTTACAATTAAATCTACCTTTTCTTTTTGCGTTTGACAGCCCATAGCAAGCAAAATAATGAGTATTGGAATAAATGATTTCATGGCTATAATTTAAGATTTATTTATAACTGACGCGAGTTTGAATTGAGCTAAATGATGCATATTATGTAATTAACAGCTTAGTTCATATTTAATTTTCGAACTGAGGCTATAAATATAATCATTTTCAAGCTGTTGTTAAAAATTACTATCTCAGAGGTTGAATCAGTCCATAAATTTTCGGGTTACCATTTCGGTGGCTAATGACAAAATTATCGAGCCAAATGCTATTTTCTCCTTTGTTCCACAATGAGAATCTGACGTGCAGGTCATCACCTTTCAGACGGATATCTGAAAGTTTTACAGAATGATATGCTTTATGCCATTCCACTGAATCATTGGAATACACAAACTGATCAAAGGATCGTGCTTTCCAGAAAATCGAATTTTCGCCTGACTTTACGTTAACCACAAAAAGCATTTCTTCTGGGACTTCAGTGGAACGAAACTCAATAGTGGCATCTACAAAATTATTAGGGTTAGTAAGCACGGTATCCAACAAAAGCGTATAATTAGGACCCCATTCCATTTTTGGCAACATCTGATATACAATATTTATGGAATCGCCTTCTTGCTTAGTAAGCCCTTTTTGCTTTATACCGCGCCAACCCTTTTGTTTTTTTGACTCGAACCCCATTTCTGCAATAACATTTCTTTCGGACTTATTGCCTCCTGAAAATAAATAGGTATCACCTCCAAAATAAGTTTTGTGCCATACAATTTGAGGATAATAGTTCTGGATAATTGGCACTATTACAGAGCTGCTTGAAGATAACCCACCAAAATAGACCCGTTTGTAGCGATTTTTATTTTCTCTGAGAAAAGAAATAAAATCTCCTTCATCACTAAATTGGTCATACCAAATATAGTCGGTTTGTAAATCGTACTTCTTTTGATAGTAGTTTGTAATTTCCTTATCCGCATTAATAATTGCTAAAACGGTTGATTTCCGATTGTCTGTCTGTGGGTTATCAGTTATTACATGTTGATGAATACTGTTGTAAAAAATCGTGTAATGCTGTCGTTTTTCAATTAAAGTAAACAATCCAAAAGCTAAAACAACTAATACCATCGCTAAATTTATGCGGAATTTTTGCTTTTTCAAATGCCCGAAGAGGACGAAAAATAAAAAAGGAAAGCTGAAAATTAAGACAGAAAATTGCAGTACAGCATTTATGTACATGGAATACAAAAACCCAATAAAAAATGGCAATAAAAACCAGGAGAGAAAAAGCCAGAACTTGTAATTAGGTTTCCATTGAAAACCACGTAAAAAGTATGCACTTATTACGAGCAAACCAACAACAATCATTAACATCCAATCAAAATGAAATATGTACCCTACATATTTTAATAGAAAATCATTGTCAGGCTTACCTAACCAGCCTTCGACGCCGCCCATCTTCAATTGGTCCAACAAAATGCCAATATGCGGCAAATAAAGCAAGACCACGGTTAAGCCAGATACAATATATTTCACCAGGTAGTCTTTTCTTATCAAAAACAGACCGCTTGCCCATACTATACCAACCATTAACAAACTAAAATGATGATTGTAGGCACATAGCGTACTGGCCAAAATCAGACCAATAGCATTTGGCCAAAATTTCACCTGAGATTGTTTGATTATCGATGTCCAGAACCAAACCATTAAAAGTGTAAAAAAGAGTCCGCTAACATAAGGACGGGCAATTTGGCTGTACATTACAGGGTATTGGAGCGTAGCCATAAAAGCAGCGGCTAATAAACCAACTGTTTCATTGTACCACCTGCGCCCAATCAAAAAAACGAGCCAAACAGATAAAACACCAAATATCAGAAATGGCAGCTTTACAATCCATCCTGCTGTGCCAAATAAATTCGTCCAATAATATAAAAAAACCTGTATTCCTGCCGGGTGGCCGTCCACACGTACACCTTTATCGATTAGTTCATTAAATGAATCGAACGCGGTGCGAAATAGCGCGCTAAACTCATCATGAGTGAAGGGAATTTCTGTTAGTTGATAAAATCTGGTGGCAACAGCAACCAACATGATTAGCAACAAGATAGCTTTATTAGATAAAAATTTCATGGCAGCATTGGCATTTATGAATCACCAAAAATAGTTAAAAGCAACTAAAAGAAATAAAGAAAAGCGCCATTCCGGAAGAACAGCGCTTTTTTGTAGTGGAAAAATTATCGTTATTTCGTAAAAACCTCATCCCATTCTTTGACCTGAATGGTTCCGTATTGCTTCATTTCCTCCATACTAATCTGGTCTGCATCTCCTACCAGAGCTATTACAACAGCCTTATCTTTAATTTTTTGTTCATAAAATTTAATAATGTCGTCGAATGTAAGATTTTGGTATGCTTTTACTTTGGAAGGAATAGGATCTTCCTCGTAGCCTTTTAACTGCCAGGTTCTGTCTTTCCAGGGTAAACCTCTGAAAGAGGGTTTCTTAGTTATAGCAGAGTTAACGAGGTAATTACGAATCATATCCATGCGTTCTGGTTTTTCGGGCATATCGCGGATAAGTCCGTTATAAATTTCCAGCGCATCCAGAGTTTTGTCGCATTGGGTTCCCACATATCCCACAAAAATAGCATCATGTTCTTTTTGGTTAGGTAACCTAAACCTGGCTCCTGCAGAATAGGCCATGCTCCGGTATTCGCGTATTTCCTGGAGTACAAGTCCTGAAAATCCCCCGCCAAAATACATATTAAAGGCTTCTACCAATGGCACTTCTTCGGGCTTTACTTTGTCCTGATTTATAAACAAAAACATTTTACTTTGTTTGGCCCGCTTGTGGTCTATAAAATAAACTTCATTTTCTGTAAAATCTCTAAATTCAGGCGCCGGGAAACCAGTACCTTTTATTTCTACCTGTGCCAGGAAGGGGCAATGTTTCTTAATTGTGGATACTGTCTGGTTTAGTGAATTCTGGCCTGTATAAAACAGATCAGCTTCATGTGTTGTAGCTGCACGGAATGGATTAAAAAGATCTTCCGGATCGAGTCTTTTAATATCTTTTTTAGGAAGTCTGTTGATATAAGGTGAACGTTCTCCATAAATGAGGTAATTATAAAGCCCGGAAGCAATCATATCCGGCTCTGTTTTTTCCATTTTACGGGACATCTTCTCCTCTTTGTACATTTGCTTAATCTTATCTTTGGTAATTGTTGGTTGAGCAAACAATTGACTTATTAAGTCATACGCTTCAGGCAGTTTATGTTCAGGCCCCTTTATGCTCAGCCCAAAATAGCCATCAGTGGAATAAAAATTATATGTACAATTTGTAGATCCCATTGCCTCCTTAAATTCCTGCAGGGTCATACCTTCAGGTGAGGCGTTATTCATAGCACGAGACGCATATGTGAGCATCATATCATGTTTACGTCCTTTATTAAACTGAATATGAAGTTGCGCAATATCGTTGAGGGAATTTTCAGATTGGCGAAGATGTACCATAGGGTAAATATCTGCCTTAAGTACTTCTTTTTCTAAATCGACAGGTTCTATCTTGTACTCGGTAGATGGCATCTGCTCGTATTTTTTGCGATAAGCAGATTTAGCATTTGTGTTGGAAACAACCGGTTCGTAGCCAGGTTTTTCGAGTTTTTCTTTCTTTGGAAAACCTATCTTGGAATACATCACCAGCCTGTTGTCTGTAAAATATTTATTAGCTATTGCTACAATATCATCTTTAGTAACCGCCTTTATCTTTTGCGGCCGTTCATATACACTTTTGGGATCTTTCTCAAGTGTAAATGTGTAAGCAAGGTTAACAGCCTGATTTTCTATAGATTCAAGTTTAAGTTGATACGTTTTATACATTTCTGCTTTGATTGCATCTAACATATCATCTGAAAAATCGCCATTCTTAAGCTTTTCGACCTGGGCCATAATCTTTTTCTCACCTTTTTTCAATCGCTTAAAGAAGCCGGGAAAATAAAACATGACCGTTTCTCCATAGTCATGATTAGCCATATTTATTGCAGTTGCCAGTGGCATTTCATTATTCACCATCAGTTGATCGAGCAGGCCTGTTTGCATGCCATTGGTGAGTACTTTCATGGTCATTTCCCATTTAAGTATATCCTCACTTTTTTCTGATGGAGAGCGAAAACCTATGGCCCCCAGCGGTATTGGAGACATGCGAACTTTTTTAAATTCACGTCCTTTAAATGGTTCCTCTTTATATGTTTTATGTTCAGGTACTTCTCCTTTTTCCCACCTATTAAACTTTTCTGCAATGAGTGGCTTAATTTGCTCTGAATCAAAATCGCCCACCATCACCAGTGCCATATTGTTCGGACGGTACCAGTCTGTAAAAAATTTATACATTTTATTCAGCGAAGGGTTCTTTAAATCCTCTGCTGTACCAATTGTTGTACGCTGGCCATAGGGATGTTTTTTAAAAAAATCTTTGTTAAAAGCTTCGAATAATCCTGTGAAAAATTGGTCATCGTACATATTTTTCTCTTCATATACAACCTCTAATTCCGATTGAAAAGTACGGAAAACAGGATTATAAAACCTTTCTGAATACAGATCGAGCCATTTTTCAATCTGATTGGGTGGAAACTGGTTATAATAAACAGTCTGATCAGGGCCTGTTCCGGCATTAAGTCTGGTACCGCCCATTGCATTAATCAGAAAGCTGGTTTCATTTAAAATAGCATACTTCCCGGCAGCCAGTGATTCTTTATTTATTTCTTTCTGAATAGCCTGGCGGGCAGAATCACCCTGGGCAGCGCCCAACTCATCGTAAAGTTCGAAAATACGGTCGATGTGGGGCTTTTCCTTTTCCCAGTTTGTGGTACCTAAGGTTTGAGTGCCTTTAAAAAGCATGTGCTCCTGGTAATGTGCCATTCCAGTAGCATCGGCGGGGTCGTCTTTGGCACCCGCTTTTGTAATAACCACACCAAAAACTTTGGGTTGCCGATGGTCTTCTTTTAAGATGACCGTAAGTCCATTTTTTAACTTATAAGTTTCAATTTTGGGGTTTTCATCTGCATTTAAATTAAGTGTCGATAGGACGAACACCAATAAAAATGCCCACATGTAGATTTTCATAACTAGATTTTTTTTGATTAATAATATAACAAGATTGTGACGAGAGGTAATATATTTTAGTTACAACTGAAAGGTGTTAAAAGATTGTTAACAACAAATCAAAGACAGAATTTAGATCATCCACTAAGCATCTTTGTTGTTCTCTATCTGCTTTTTCAGGCGGTCAATTTCATTGTCTTTCTCTTTAATCTTTGTGAAATCGTAGCCAATTCCCACTATTTTATGAATATTACCTTCAGCGTCAGTTACCGGAATATAAGTTTCTTCGATGTATTTAGTTTTGCCTGCAATTGTTACTTCTGAAATACGTTTTTTTGTTTTTCCACGATTCAGGTCTGACCAGAATTTTTTATAGGCCGAAGAAGTAGTGGTGTTATCGAGGCTAAGGCTTTTGTGATGTTTGCCGCGCATTTTTTCAGGCTGAATACCCAAAAGGTCGATACATTTTTGGTTAATATTCAGTATTTTCCCTTCCATATCAAACTCGGTAATTAAAACCGAAGATCCCAATGCTTCAATTAAGGCATTCATCTCTGTTTCGCGTCTTGCTGCTTCTTCCTGTGTAGCCTTTAGCTCTTCGAGATTTTGACGCATCTCCTCTTCCTGCGATGATAGCTCTTCTCTTTGATGCTGCGATTCTTTGAGTAACCTGTTGGTACGCTCAGTTACTTTCACACTGGAAATTGTTGATGCAATGCTTTCTGCAATTTGCTCGACAAAATGAATATGGTATTTTTCGAAGTTCTTAAATGAAATGAGTTCCAATGCGCCATAAACTTCGTCATTTAAGATCAGTGGGACAATTAAAATACTTTTTGGATTAGCCTCACCCAGACCGGATGTTATGTAAACATAATCATCAGGCACATCCGTCATATAAATAGTAAGTTTTTCATGCACAACGCGGCCAATAAGCCCATCGCCCGGTTTAACAACATCTTTTAGAAGCTTGCGCCTGTCGAACGCTATGGCTGAGGCAAGCTCATACGTTTCTTCTTCTTCATTATCTGTTCTCACATAAACACAACCTTGCGATGCACCAATATAATCTACAAGGTTTCTCATAATATTAAACGAGAGCTGCTTGAGATTATCGTTATTTTTTCTGAGTATATCGCCAAATTTAGCAAGGCCCTCGGTTATCCAATTTTGCTTTTCTTCCTCTTCATTTCGTTTTTTCTGTTCTATACGGGCATTTTTCAAGCTTTCCTGCATATCAAGCAGTGCTTGTCCTAAAGTATCGTTGTCAGAGAGTAGCTTATATTCTGTATCGAGCTTTCCTTTGCCAATGCTTCTGGCAAACTCTGCTGTATGTTGTAAACCCGACATCAGCGTATTCAGTGAATCGGACATATCCTGGAGTTCATCGTTTGAAGTTACATTCAAGGTTGTAATGTCATCAAGGTTGCCCCTGGCCAATTTTCTCAGCACCTTTGTGGTAAATTTTATTGGCCTTGTTACCGAACGGCTAATAAGCCAGACAATGAGCATCATGAGCAACAGACCTATCAAGCCAACTACGAGGGAAATATAAACACTCCTTCGGGCTTCTTGCATTATAGTATCCAATGGTACTTGCAGCATGAGTGACCATGGTGTAGTTGATTCTCCAATATAAATTGGGGCAAAAGCATAATAATGGCTCTTTCCATTTTCGAACTCAAAGCTTAAAAAATCACCTTCACGCACATGTTGCTGAATATTGAACGTGTCGGCTAAAGTGGGGAAGTCTTCATTAAAATATTCGCCCAGCATATTATCATCGGGATGGGTTACAAAAGTATTATTATTGGCCAGCAAAAATAATTGGCTGCCTTCGATGGGTTCAATTTGGTTTACTATTTTCTGATAATTTTCAAGGCTGATATCCATACCGGCCAGTCCAATAAATTCATCATTTTCAAGAATGGGTACGCACAGGCTTGTCTCAAGTATGGCATCTTCTTCGTTTCCGGAATACGTGAAAGAGTATGGGTTTAGAATCGTTTCTTCTTTGGATACTTTCATTTTATAATATGCGCCATCGAGGTCATCACCTTCAAGGTCGAGTAATTCTTCGCGGTATTTTAATTGATCATTTTCTCTATAGATAGTAAATCTTCCTCTTCCATATGGTAGTGTCCAGGATGTATCAAAAGTCCGGCGCTCCCAAATTGTCCATACTGCCAAAAACTCGTCATTACGGCTTGCAATATTATACATCATGTTACTATCTACCGACATACGTTGTTTAACGGGTAAATCGGTAAATCCATGTAATGCATGGCCAAGGGCACGGGCCATACCCATGTCTATGTTTAACCGATTCTGGATATTTTTGGCATATCCATTGGCATATGATTGTGTTAGTTCATGGGCATTATTCAATGCCAGTTGCTCACTTTTTATTGTGAGGTAGGATAAAACTGCCCCAAGGATTAATAAAAAGGTCAGAAAAAAAGAAAAAAGCATTTTCCGTCTCAGGCTGCCACCCAACTTAAAAAAGTCCCTTAATCTCGACATACAACATGAATATTTATGATAAACCTTATAAAGCCTAAGTTGAGCGGTTTGAACGTAGTGAAAAAGCGCTTTACTTAGGGTTAACCCCGATTTAGAAATTGTCGGATTTCACCGAATAAGTGAGGTGAAAGGCATACAATTTCTTTATCGTGAGCGAAAATCGCTCAATTTAGGTAAAATTAAGTAATTTTTTATGCCAGCCGAAATTTCTCAGGTTTTTTCAACTCATCCGCGCGATGTTTTACTTTTTTTGCTCCTTTAGGTCTCGTTGCTTAAGTTCATCAACCTCGTACTGAAAGAACTTAAAGTGATGATGCATTTTATCCCGTTTGGTTTTGAGATAAAACATATTATGCGGGTTAGGTTCTATCTCAATGGGTACATTTTCTATTATTTCAATACCATAGCCTTCAAGGCCAACCCGCTTAACAGGGTTATTGGTAAGTAATTTTAATTTGCGCACGCCAAGTTCACGTAGTATTTGTGCTCCAATACCGTAATCACGTTCATCGGGATCAAAACCAAGCTTTTCATTTGCTTCCACAGTATCATAACCTTCTTCCTGTAATTTGTAAGCCTTAATTTTATTCATCAGTCCTATACCGCGGCCCTCCTGACTTAAATATACTATGGCTCCTCTACCTTCTTCTTCAACGGCTTTCATGGCTTTGTGCAATTGTTCTCCGCAATCGCATCTTTTGGAACCAAAAATATCGCCTGTAACGCATGAGCTGTGCACCCTGGCCAGGACAGTATCGCTCTCGTCCCATTCACCTTTAATTAAAGCAACATGTTCTACGCCATTGGTTTTTTGTAAAAATGGAATCAGCCTAAAATGACCAAATTCTGTAGGCATATCGACCTCTACTCCTTGTATCACAGAGCTCTCTTTGCGGAGTTTGTAGGCAATAAGGTCTTTAATAGAAATAATTTTCAGGTCAAATCTTTTAGCTATTTGCAGCAGTTCAGGCAGGCGTGCCATGGTACCGTCATCGTTCATAATTTCAACCAGTGCGCCTCCGGGTTTCAGCCCAGCGAGCCGGGTTAAATCTACCGCAGCTTCAGTATGGCCTGCGCGACGTATTACACCTTTTTCTTTTGCTTTAAGCGGGAAAATATGTCCGGGCCGCCCCAGATCTTCCGCTGTAGTTTCTTCCTCGACCAACGCCTTAATGGTTTTCGCGCGGTCAGCTGCCGATATACCTGTGGTGCAGCCATGACCAAGCAAATCTACAGATACCGTAAAGGGTGTCTCGTGTAAAGCCGTATTTTTCCCAACCATCAATTCCAGGTCAAGCTCTTCGCAGCGGCCTTCGGGTATGGGTGCGCAGATCAGACCACGGCCGTACTTGGCCATAAAATTAACTTTTTCGGTTGTTATTAGCTCGGCGGCTATAATAAAATCGCCTTCGTTCTCTCTATCTTCATCATCAACCACGATCAGGATATTTCCTTTTTTAATCTCTTCAATAGCTTCAGGAATAGTATTCAGATGGTATGTATTGTTTTGGTTACTCATATAATTTATTTTGCTGCAAAATTAATATTTTTAATGAGCTCTTTTAGCTCTTTCCCAGTTAACTGATTGAGATTTCTTCAAGTACCTTGCCAACCCGCGTATTTGAGCAATATTTGTACTCACAAAATAGTATGGCAAAAAGAACCAGGAAGGCAGTTTGTAGTAGCTCTCCATAATCCAGCCAAGCAAGGCTGTAAAATATACCATAAGATGCGCTATGCCCAGCATTAAATACAGCGGCGCTTCGGGGTTATAAACCAATATGGTAATGTGAACAGGTATCAACAAGGCAAGAGCCAGCGGGCAAATCAACCAACGAAAGACCTTATGCGACAGGAACTGAAAAGCCAATCGTGGATATTTGAGTGGATTTAACAAAAAACTGAGTCGTTTTAGTGATTGAAATCCGCCGGCAGCAATTCTTACTTTCCGTTTCATCTCTTCTGAAACGCTATATGATGGATACTCCCTTGCTATTGCCTTTGGCTCATAGGCCACTGTATAGCCCTGCGCTGCAACCCTTAAAGATATAATAAAATCGTCGAGTACCGTATCTGACTCAACTGGCTGATATAATTCTTTGCGCACTGCAAAAAGCTCACCGGCTGCTCCCAGGGTTGTATTAAAACGGTAATCAAGTTTTTTAATCAAAGACTCATATTTCCAATATGCTCCTTCTCCTGCCCCGGCAGCAGATTTTTGACCTTTTATTATTTGCTTTTCACCAGCTACACACCCAACGCGTGGGTCCTGAAAATGACGGGCAATATTAAGCAGCGTATGATCGGTTAAAAAGGTATTGGCATCGCAAAATACAATAATATCGGACTCAACTGCCCGTGCAGCCCTGTTCATGGCATGTATTTTACCTCTTCGGGTGTCTTCGTGCATTAACATTACCTCAGGGTAAGTAGCTACTTTTTGTGGGGTGCAGTCATTAGAACCATCAGTAACCCAAAGCAATTTCAATTTATTTTTCGGGTATTTGAGCCTTTTCGAGTTGCTTATTTTCTCATCCACTAATTCGGCTTCATTGAAGGCCGTTACGAGCAATGTTATTTCCGGCAACTTTTCAGAATCGGGGATAGCCGGTAAATGTCGATTTTTACCAAAAAAAAACCCAAATAAATACAACAGCACAGGATAAACTGCATAACTATACATCACTAAAAAAAGCAGTATCCAAAAAAGATAAATCATGCCTCTGCTCTGTTTAAATGAGATTTGAAAAAGTCGATTAGCTTTTGTGCGATTTCAGTATTATCAAATTCATTTTCAATAAATGACCTTGCATTTTTTGAAATTTCGGTCACCTGTTCAGGTTTTGTAATTGTTTCAACTATTGTTTCAGCCATTTTTGAGGGATCATCATCAATAAAGATTTGCTTTTTATCTTCGGCATTAAGCCCCTCAGCCCCAATAGATGTGGTAAAAACAACTCTCCCGGTGGCCATTCCCTCAACAATTTTAACACGCATACCACTGCCTGACAATAGCGGAACTACCATGAAGGCGTATTGGTTAAGATATTCGAGGGCATCATCAACTTCTCCGTGAAAAATTACATTTTGGCGGTGCACCTTGTGTTCGTATTTCGCGGGGGCATTTCTTCCGGCAATGTGAAATTTTACATTGGGGTTTTGCTTAAGAATTTTTGGCCATACTTTTTCTAAAAACCAGTTGATACCTTCAATATTTGGCATCCAGTCCAGAGAACCTATAAAAGCCAAATCTGCTGTATAGTTACCCGGATCCTGATATTTATAATTCTCAAGATCAATACCTACCGGTGCAATGCACCTGGGCGAGTTATTTCCTAAAAATTCGAAAACATGTCCATCTCTTTCTGTAATGGGTATCAACAAATCAAATTTATTGAGTGAGCGCACCTCGAAATGCTCCAACCGATGGGTTAGCACTTTCATGTACATTCTTTTAATTCCCTGCTTTTGATTTGTGATGCTTCTGCGCCAGATTTCATGTTCTACATTATGTGCTCTGAAGGATACAGGCCCTGAAAAATGTTTGCGTATAATCCCAATATAGGGATAAAGATATAAGCCTTCGAGCTGAACAATATCGAATTGTTTTTCACGGAGCAGCTTTACAAGTTTTTGTTTATATGCTGAAGAAATAAACCGCTTTGCGTTATACGGCAAACGTGAGAATATTAAATTGGTTAAAACCTCTGGAGGTTTTATGGAGGTATCAACATATACGGTATAAAAGTCAATCTGCGATTTTAGATCGGTTGGTAAATCCTCAACTTCAAAAAAATGTTTATGAGTATTCATTGCCAATATAGTTACCTGATGCCCCAAGCTCACAAAAGCTTTAGCCATAGAGAGTGTGGCTATAGAACCTCCGTCTTTAGGTGGATAGGGCATTTTATTGGCCAACATTAGTATCTGCATACGATTATTTTTCGGTTTTGCCTTAACGCTTTTTCATTCTACGATAACGCCTGAACGCCATAAAACGGGTTATTGCATTCTGAATTGGAACAATATACTTGTCGATATTAAATACAACGCGGTCTCTTGAAGCCTGAATGGTTAAATAAACACCCAGGGGTATAAAAACTATTGTAGCCACCCACATACCAATGGTAGGATCAGCAGCACCTTCTTTACCGTATTTTTCACCTGTTATGGAAATAATGTAATACAACAGGAAAAGTAATATACTGATTACAGTAGGTAAACCCATACCTCCTTTTCGTATGATGGCTCCTAAAGGCGCTCCAACAAAGAATAGCAACAAACAAGCAAAGGAATAAGTAAATTTCTTATGCCAGGCAATTTTGTGTTTATTGAGCCATGACTTTTTGTTGCTCATGGTTATAGATGCACTATGAAGTTGTGTCTGTGCAGAACGCGCATAGCTTAGAGCAGAAGATACAAGAATGGTTTTCATTCTTGAATTAAACTGATTGTAAAGCGTATCAAAGGGTTGGCGTTCTAAATCTGCAAAATTAGTTTTTAATTGTGCATCCTGGTCTTTATTCAATCGTTTAAAATAGTTCCGTTGGAGCAGGTTTTGCGTAAATTTATCCCTACGGGCACTTGTTTCTACATTGAGTGAATCAATTGTGTAAGTAAGCTGATCAACACTCAGCATTTGATAATTATTTTTGAACAAATCCTCATCCGATCGTTCCATATCAAGATCTGTAAGGTCGAATAATAATTGTTCTCTCTGAAAGATTATGCGTTCCATTGGATAAGCAAATGCATCGCGTCCACGTTTGGGTTTCTTTTCATCGTAAGATGTTCCATTAAAGAGTGTTAATATGAGATAATCTCTGTTTTTTGTAAAAACAAGCGTGCCAGAGTCAGCTTGCGTTACGAAATTATTTCCTCTATTCTCGCTGTGATCATAAATAAGGATATTATACATCATATTAGTATCATCATCCTTTTTAGCAACTCTAATGGACCGGCCGTCGATTCCGTTGTAAAAGCTACCTTCCGGTATCATAACTTCAGCCGGTTGTTTTTTTATGTCGTATATTAAAGTTCGTCCTTTAAGATTAGCGACAGGCAGTACGTAATTTGAAAAAAGGAAAGCACCCACCATTGTAAGAACCGCAAACCACATCAGGGGCTGCATTATTCGAAACAGCGATATACCGGCCGCTTTCATGGCTACCAGCTCATTATGTTCGGCCAAATTTCCAAAAGTCATAAGAGAAGAAAGCAATATAGCAAGCGGTAAAGCTGTAGGTACCATAGTGGTACTGGCAAGGCCCAACAATTGAGCAACAATATCGAATCCAAGCCCTTTGCCAACTATGTCATCAATATATCGCCACAAAAATTGCATGAGCAATACAAAAATAGCTACAAAAAATGTGGCAATGAAAGGGCCAATGAATGACTTTAATATAAACAGATTAAGTTTTTTCACCCGCGAATTCTTTATTAGCAAACAAAAATAGCACTTTTTAATTAGGGATGAAAGATCCACGATAAAGTTTTCTAAACACGCTGTGTATCATCTAAAACTCCGGGGTTTTATCTGCGATAAGCTTATGAGGATCGAAGTATGGCACAAGAGCGTGATAAGAAACTGCTTGGATGTTCGGAGGGTTAAATAATTTATAAAAAAAGTGCTCGCTGCTGGCCAATTGGCCACAACAATTCAGCCTGGAATTCATTGCATGGTGGCAAAAACGTTAAAGCCCTAATTTATGTTTGAGTGCATCAATTTGAGTATCCCAAAGCTCAATGGCATCATCTTTTTCTTCGTCTTCGGCAAAATCAGTAATTAGTAAGGCAGTTTCACCGGTAAGGTCGTCTTTTCGAATTCTAAATTCAAAATAAGGGTCTGTATCATTTATTTGCTCGTCATCTTTATCTTCGAGCCACTTAAACTTTACTATTTCAGGTGTTTTGCGTACCAACATTTGTGCTTTCTGCTCCATACCATCCCATACGAATGTAAATGTTTTATCATTAACATACACATCATCGGCAAACCATTCTGACAATCCACTTGCTGTACTCAGCCTGTTAAACAAAACTTTCGGGGAAGAATTAAAAGGATATTCCAACGTATATTTATCTTTTGACATATCAGCAATATATTTATATTCATTTCATTGCAATATAAAAAAAATATGATAATTAATACAGGTCAGCATGAAAATTATTTGCATTTTTTTCGGTCTGTCTCTTGTAAAAAGAAATTAGTTCTATATATTTGCACCCGCATTAAAAATAATGGCGAGATAGCTCAGCCGGTTAGAGCGCATGATTCATAATCATGAGGTCCCCGGTTCAAGTCCGGGTCTCGCTACAAAGAAGCCTGAGTTGTCTCAGGCTTTTTTTATATCCCGAAATAAAATGAAGTGGCGATAAAAACAGCATGCCCCACTTTACTGGTATTGATATCAGAGCCTCGATATTCGAGTGCAAGCTGCAGTTTTTGATCTTTAGAAGGCAACCAGCCCACTCCTACGCTCAATCGGTCTTCTACATCCTGGCTTTTATTGTTTAAATTCCAAAGTATTTCATTGGAGGCAATCCAATACATTTCTCCTTCGTCGAGCCGATCACCGCTTATGGGTGCGCTATAGCTCAATCTATATCTCAACCGTATGACATAATCATCGGGGTACAGGCGGTTTTCGAATCTTGTGCGGTGGCTAAATTTACTTCCCAGCAACAATGATTTAAAGCTATATTGCAGTGTAGCGCGATTTTCAATCCTTACTGATGGTTTAAACTGATCGTTCCCGGAATACACATAACCTAAACTCAATTTATTACCTGTAAAGGTTTTTCTGGTAATAAAAAATTGCCCCTCGGCTTTTCTAATTCCTGAATAACCGGAAGCACCCCATTTTAAATCCTGACGAATTTTCAGACCCGCCTGGAGTGTATACCTGGTAGAAATATCATAGGAAGAAGATAATTTGGGTTCCCAATAAAAATCCGGATCATTGCCTGCCCAGAGCATACTCACATTTATTACAAGAAGTAAAAAAAATACAAACCGTTTAATATACCACATTGTCATCTGTTACTTTTTCAAATTTTCTTTTTTGTAAGATTTGAGCTTCATCGCTTATTAAAATCTCATAAGCTCCAATTTCTTGCCCATTTTTCTCCACTACACGTACTTTAACTTCGTAGTTAATATCAAATTTCTCCAGCATTCCTTGCAGATAAAAATGAAGCACACTTGCATTGTTGTCGGTCTTTGGTTTATATTGCTTTTGAACCCTTGTAATTTTATATTTTTTAAATAGCTTTTTAAACTGCTTGTCTATTTTACCCATCAACTCTTGAGGGATATCTCTTTTTTGCATAATTACTTCAATATCTTCGAGGGTGCCGTCAGGTGAAAACTCAACACTGAGTTTTTGTTTGTTCCAAATGAATTTAGCCTCATATGAAACATTTGTTCCATCTGTTTCTCTAATGTAACGCAGTTGTTTTGCTTCTGAAACCTGGTTCAGCTGAGATAAAGCTGCTTCCGGGAAAACTGATTTGTCGACGTACACTTCCCGTTCTTGCTTCACATCCTGACCAGAGAGTTGATTTGTCACTATCGACAAAAACAAGAGTGCTAGTAAGAATTCTATTTTCATCCGTTTATAATTTTGATTATCTTTAAATAATCGCTGAAATTAAATAATAACTGTTGCTGACCCAATATTTTTACACTTAAATAACAGTTCCAGTGCATTTTAAACAATCATAGCTACAATCTGTTTATCCTCTAAGTTATATAACAGAAAAAATAATACAAATCTATATCAATTAAAACACATAAAAATGAGAACACTTTTACTCACCACACTGGTTTTATTCAGTACTGTAAATATTTTCTCACAGTCTATCACAAAAGACGTAGTTAGTACTGCAGGGGATAGTTACATTAATCAGAATTTAGCATTTCAGATGTCATGGACTTTAGGTGAAGTCGTATCCGGAACGTTCTATTCCGATGCACAAGGACTATACATTGAACAGGGATTCCAGTCAGGTGCCATCAATAATGGAAATGCTATAAATAAAATAATTACAGAAAATCATCTGCAAGTATTCCCTAACCCTTTTTCCAACTTATTACACATTATAGTAGAAGAAACAAGTTTATCAGAATATCAAATTCTGGTATATAACAACCTGGGACAAATTCAAAGAACCTTTCATTTAAATGGCGATGCCAGAACAACTATAAACGTTCAGGATTTGAAACCGGGCATATATTATTTGCATTTACAAAACAAAGAGAAAATTTTGAACCAAATTAAAGTCATAAAACAATAAAACAAATCGACATGAAAAACTTACTGACAGTGATTTTGGTTGCTTTTACCCTGAGTATTTATGCGCAACCAAACACATTCAATTATCAGGGCGTGATAAGAGACCAGGATGGCACACTCATGACAAACGCAACAGCCATGCTTGAATTATCAATTTTAGATATGAACGAGCTGCCTGTATACACAGAAATACATGAGATAATCACCAACGACTTCGGCCAGTTTTCAATCCAGGTTGGAGCAGGAGATCCAATAGCAGGAGATTACAGTACAATAAACTGGGGTAGCGGAGCATACTTGCTTTCTACAGCGGTTTCATTTGATGCAGGAGCAAATTATACCACAATAGGGGTTTCACCTTTATTAGCGGTACCTTATGCTTTGCATGCTGCCAATAGTTCAATGCCTGAAGGTGTTCAAGGACAAATCTTAACTTTTAATGGCAGCAGCTGGGTCTCAACAGGGGCCCTAACGCTTATGGAAGATAAGCTGGCCATTGGCACGGTACCGGGAACGCCAAAACTCCTGATAAAAGGTGATGAATCCTATGGCGAAACCGATCCAATTTTCGAAGTACGCAACAGTCAGGGAATGCCTGTCTTTTCTGTGTACGAAGATGGGGTTGAGATACACATTGACGAGTCATCGAAAGGGCTTAAAGGTGGTTTTGCAGTTGGCGGACTTACCGGAGGAAAAGATAAAACGGTTACCAATTATTTTAAGGTGGCACCAGACAGTGTGCGCATTTATGTAAAAGAAGAGACAGGAAAAGCTCAAAAGGGTGGATTTGCCGTAGGTGGGCTAACCAGTGGTAAAAGTATACCTTACAATTTGTTTACAGTTTCGCCCGACAGTACCAGAATATATGTGCAGGAATCAATAGGGAAAGCCCAAAAGGGTGGTTTTGCGGTTGGTGGACTCACCAGTGGTAAAAGAGGCTCTTATGATCTCTTCAGGCTATCCCCGGACAGTACAAGATTTTATGTTCCGAATTCCGGTCCGGATTATCCAAACCGGAGTGGCTTTGCAGTAGAAGAATTGAGTCCAGGAAAAGAAGGTCAGGGTACTCAATACCTGAATCTATCCTCGCAAGGTATACAAATGATGCACACCAGCCCTTACGAATTCAAGGCATTGGGAGGTTTCAATGTAATCACGGGAGAACCACCCGAGTTTCCTGATACCACAGGTATAAAAATACTGCCGGGAAGCAGCTTCGTTGATCCCTACCTGAATAAAAAACAAACGGTTAATGAACAAAACGCCATTATAAAAAAACAAGAAGCAAGAATTGATGAATTAGAAAAGCAGGTGAAAGCCATAAAAAAGATGCTTGAAAAACAGGAATAAAAGGCAGTAAGAACTTTTGATAATCAAAAAAAGTAAATTGCATTTTAAAGGGTCTCGTTTCAAACGAGGCCCTTTGTTTTTTGCATTTGTTTTAACTTGAATTATTAAGCAACTAAACGGATGATAAATCCCATCTAATGTTTGGTAAGAAAACTAAATTGAAAGCTGTAACCACAATTCTTTTTTTACAAAGTATAGGTTTTCCCCTGGTAATAGACACGTCTGTTTCTTCCTTCCTTTAGTACAATAACATCAAAGTAAAGATCAAAACTAACACCGGGCATTGTACTAATCACCTTAGCATTACCATTTTCTACAAGCTCAACCTGGTTTTGCCGGTTATAAAAAACAAAAAAACGGTTATAAAATTTATAAACGTCAGGAATATAGTCACACACATAAGTTTCGGTGCCATTACGCAGCGTATACAACTGATTACCGTTCTCAAACAACAGAGCTTCCGGACTGTATTTTATTACTTTAGGCTTTTGATAGGTCAATAACTCTTTTTGTTTTCCATTCCAATAATAAAAGTTCCCCGATTGATCGACCCAAACCTGCCAGTTATATTTTGTTTTAAACCAGGTAGGCGGATAGTATTCAAGCGTTTGGATATTTTCACCAGAAATAAATTCCAAAGCTCCTGTATCATAACTTTTCACCAAAATACCACTCTCTCCCGCACTGAATAATATACGCTCCTGGGTGAATTTCATTACATGCATATGTCCTTTGGAAAACACAAAAAGCTCCTCATTACCATCTAAAACAGCAAGGCTTCCTCTGCCCATACCAAGTGCTTTAGTTTGGAGCGAGTAATAATTTTGTGCAAAAAGATATACTTTATGTTTATAATAAATCTTCAGGGCATTATCAAAAACATCTTCATAAAAAATAAGTTCTCCTTTAACTTTCATCATGCGTACATCCCGGGAGATTTGTTTAGTGATACCATCCTGCCAAACATAAAGATATCCAGAAATTTTCCAGGCAATAAGATTATCAGTTGCAACAAATGATTCTATGCTTTCAGCCACTTCCGTTAACTTACCATCATAGTATACTTTCATATCATTCATAAAATCAATATAGGCCATAAAGCCATCACCTATATGTTTTTGCAGCACTTTATTGTGTTCTACCTGCTTAAAAACTCCGTTGTCGAAAACAAAAAGCCGGTTTTGATCATCCTCAATCAAGGCCAGCCCATCGGACCTGGCAATTATTGTTGAAAAGAGCAATAATAATAAAGATAAGTAACGCATACGCAGTTTTTGTCGATTCTACTTTTTATAAAAGTCTATAAACTTTTCCACATTGGCAATATTTTTCCTTACCATTTTTCGTAAAACTCTTTCATTGGCATTCAGTGCTCCGCTTAACATCTCCTCTGCTCTACGGTAATATTTAAGGCTTTTATGTGCAAGCTGAAGTTTTGTTTGCAGGTCGAGTGATTCATCATTGAGTGGCTTTGAATAAGCATAAGCAGCCTGATTCATTAGTATTGCCGGCTTATAAACATTCTTGCTAAAGTACCGATACATTCTTTCTGCTGAGGCAATCTTTTGCTGCACTGAATCCAGTTTAATAAATGCTGCCAGGGTATCTTTATAATTGTAGCACTTTTCTTTACTGCGGGCAATTTTTAACACCTCGCTTGAGTCTTTGAGAAACTCATCGGGTTTAATGGGGCATGGCAGCAACTGCATAGCCGGGTCTTCAGGCAAATGCTCTGTAATAAAAAATGCCGGATCTGCCAGAAAATATTTTTCCTGCATAGCAGGAACATATCTACCCCGCATGTTTAAATGTCCTGCACCCCACGTAGCATCTATCAAATGCCATTCATTATTGGCCAGAACTATATTCCATGCATGATCGGCATTTTCAAGTTTCTTGCGATTCTGATACCCATAACCTTTACTAAAACCCGAAACAATCAGCGCTTTAATACCTACATTTGCAGTAAGACTCTCAAACAAATTACTGTATCCTTCACACACTGCCCGGCCTTTTTGTACAACTCCGATTGCAGTGGAATTGGGTATCTTTCCCGACCGGAAAGATTTTACATCGTACTCAATATTGTGGGCTATCCATACAAAAATAGCACGTAGCTTTTCTTTTTCGGTGTTGCTTTTGGCTGTAATCTCATCTGCCATTTTATGTAAATCAACATTTCTTCCGAAATCAAGACTTCGCACATAATTATCTATCCCTTCGTAATTCTGGGCACTTACAAATGTGGAAATAAGCAGTAGTATAAAGAAAATTTTAAACCTATCCATCTGTTTATTTTTAATTTTCAATGGTTAGACTCGTCTCAATGTAAATTGGAATGTACCTCACCATGATAAGTTAAATTTAGATCATTCGCTACCGTTAATTCCCCGTTAGCACTGCATTGTGGGATCTGCAAATCGGCGATATCTTGTTGGCCTTCTAACAAATCATGGCTCGGTTCATTTCGGATAACTTATGATTACTTCAAATTAACGCTCTTCTAAACCCAATTGTTGTTCCTATCTATGCAATGTCTGGAAGTACTTTCTTATGGTATAAATTACTCGTCTTCAAAAGTTAGATCAATAAACTTCGAATGAAGCAAACGGGCTGCAGCCATATAAGAAGGTTTAAAACAAATGGCATTGTTAATAGAGTATTTTTTTTCGCCTTTGTCGTTTACATTTTCACCCAAATCGTAAACGGTCATATCCGAAGTAGTTCCCACAAATTCTATTTCAGGATCTGTTGGTGTTAAATCATGATAATCAACGTCTAACATACCAAAGTCAACAATTCCCTTGTAGGTTTTTTTATCCAGATCTACTTCCTTAAAGCCTGCTGTATGGCCAATGTTCGCCTCATTTATTATTCCATCAGGTACAATTCCTTTTTCTTCTAACTCAATAAGGTTGGCATAAAAGTTAAATGTTTCAGTCGACAGTTCCAAAAACTGCTCATTGTCATAAGGACTTGTTCCAAAAAATGCAGCCTCTCCAATTCTAAAATGGTTGACCTCCGGTGGCACATTGCCTTTTTCAAGCAATGGCAATGTAATGGAGCTTCCGCCCGAAATAAGTTCGATTTTTTTGTTGAATTTATATTCAATAAGTTTTTTATACAACGATAATTGTAACAGCTTGTCGTAACTAGGTTCAACGCCATACATGCAACCAAGGTTCGAACCTAGTCCAATAACCTCAATATTAGACATTTCAAACACCCGCTTATAGAAATTCACCAGGTTGTCGCGGTCAATACCTTCGCGCAACTCACCCATTTCAACCATCAATATAATTTTATGTGTTTTTTCTTGTTTCTTTGCAGCTTCATTTAAAGCTACAATGGTGTTGTAGGATGAATTCAGAGAAATATCAGCATATTCCACTACTTCATCTGCATAAACCCGCGCAGGGGGCTTAATGTAAATGGTTTGAATATCAGGATAAACCGCCTTAAGGTTTTTCAGGCTTGTAAGACGAGAATCGCCCACAGAATGTAGATTCTTTACGATTTCAGGAGTAAGCAATCTGCTCAAAAATTCTCTGTCGCCAGAAAAGACCTTAGTTACAAGACTCCACTGCACATTATACTGTTCCAGATACCGGGTAATGGTACGGATATTATTTTTTATTTCGCTTATTTTAATATTTAGGTGTGCCATAAATTACAGAGTTTTAATTGTACCTACGATGAAAGGCTGCTATCGCATAAATTGATGCAACAACAGCCTTTTATTGTTTCTTTGAGAAATGAATTATTTGTTGTCGTAACGCATTTCGGCGTACTTGTTGGAAAATCCAAGTCGCTCATAGAGCCTTTTCGCCGGGTTATCGTATTCAACATGAAGTTTCACATTGCCATTGGCCTGTTTGAAAGATTCTTTAATAATCTCTCCACCAAAGCCTTTACCCCGATATGTAGCATCTACTGCAACGTATACGAGAATATTCTCGGGAATATATCCTGACATGCCTGTTTCATTCATGATGAGGCCGCCAACAAGTTTATCTTCATAAAATGCTGCCAACAAAAAGCCGCCCTCTGATTCTGCATCAGAAAATGCGTAATCGATTGATTTGTTTATGTCTTCCTTAGGATCTCCAAAACGATCCAGGTGAGTAAACATAAAATCTAAAAACTCTTCTCTGCTAGTCTTTTTAAATTCGTCCTCTTTTGTAATTTTTACAATGTCTAACATAAATTAATATGGTTTAAATTTAGCGTGATTATAATACTTTTTTTTAATATTTCAAAATTATATTTCGCTATTGGGCAAAATACGCGGCATAGATCACAATTAATTCTCTTAATTACAATTTATTGTTTATTAAAATTTTTGGGTATTAATACCTATTTAAGAGTTGCAAAAAATGGGCTAATTTGCATTGATATCATTTTTTTAAGGAATCATTAAAGAATCACTTGCTGCATGCCAATAAGGAAAAATAATAATAGAGAAATACTTTCTCTCGGTAATGCTTTTGAATGGCAAATTGATTTGAAAAAAAACAAGATATTCCTTGATGACAATTTCGAAAATCGAACCGGTCTTAAAATATCATCTAAATTATCTATATCAGAATTTAGGCGACTATTATTAACAGCATCGTCTAAAGAATTTTACAGGCAACTTCAGGAAATAAAAAAATCCATACGAACCGATGTTAATGTTAATCTTGCATTAAACGTTAATGATAAAGCCCTAATCAGGATACAGTTTAATGGAAAATTCGACAATCAGAATTCGATAATTCAAGGCATAGCCTTAGCCGGGAGACCAGAAGAAAAGAACGCTCCGAAAATAGATCTTACCCAAATTTTGAATCATTGCGAAGAAGGTATTATCGTTACTAACTCTGATGATAAAATCATTGATGCAAACAATATTGCCCTTGAGTATGCAGCCGTCAAACTTACTGAACTAAAAGACAAAACAATTGATCACTTTTACAAAGCGCTCAACCCGGAAAAGAAATTTACACAGATATCGACAAAAGAAAATCAAGAATCAGATAAAGAAATTGATATAAACGCACAAAATACCAACTTAATATATCAGGTTAAGCAGAATGATAAACAAAGAAAGTATCTCAAAGTCGAAACAAAACACCTGGCAGCAACCGAAGAAACATTTAAGGTACTTTACATAACTGATATTACAAATCAGAAAAAAGCCGAAGCCAAATCCTTTTTGCATTCCGTAATACTCAATAAAGCCCCTGTATCCATAACATTCACAAATCCTGAAGGTGAAATCCAGTTTGTAAACACTGCTTTTAGCAAAATAACCGGTTACGATTTTAAAGAGGTGAAATCGAGAAATCCACGAATTTTACAATCAAGTGAACATACACAAGCATTCTATCAGCAACTATGGGAAACCATAAAAAGCGGTAAAACCTGGCAAGGGCTAATGCATAATAAAAGAAAAAATGGTGAACTATATTGGGAAAAAGCAATAATCACGCCTCATATTAACGAATATGGTGACCTTGAGGGTTTTATAAAAGTTGCTGAAGATATTTCAGAGCAGTTAACAACCAGTAGAAAATTAAAAGAAAGTGAAATCAGATATCGCGATGTATTTGAAACTGCCGGGGTGGGCATTATTTATATAAACAAAGAAGGAAGAGTATTAGATACAAATAACAAATTCAATGACTTACTCAATATAAAAGAGGAATCGCTGAAAAACAAATCAGCCATTGAGCTCATAAACAACAAACTACCCAGGCGCCTGGCCAAAGAGTTATTAGCTGAATTATTTCATATACTTAAAGGTAATCGTATTGTTCCCAGAACAATTCAGGTAATGGAAAAATTTTATGAAATTCAATCCGATTATAACCCAACCCTGGAGAGTAATATTGGCATAATCAGAGACGTAACCGACAAAAAGCTGGCAGAGCAAAAACTCAAAAAAAGCGAAGCCAAATATCGATACCTGGTGGAAAACATGAACGATGGGTTGGCCATTACGAGCAAGGAAGGCGAGATAACATTCATGAACCCGGCTGCCGAGAAAATCTTTGAAGTTGAACCGTACCAGGTTGGAACAAAAACGCTGAAAGATGTAAGTACAGCCTCATCGCTTGAGATAATCCAACAGGAAGAAGCACAACGAAAAACAGGGCAATCGAGCACCTATTACGTTGAGGTTATTACCAGAAAAAAACACAAAAAAAATCTTGAAATAAACGCCTCTCCAATTTATGATGCTGAAAAAAACTTCAACGGTTCATTTGCAATAATACGTGATATAACAGAAAAATTAGAGGCTGAAATGGAAATTAAATCTGCCAATAGCCAATTAAAAAGCATCAATAAAAAACTACAAAAACATGGCAGTGAGCTTGAAGTTGCAAAAGAAAAAGCAGAAGAAAGCGAGCGTCTGAAAAGTGCTTTTCTGGCCAATATCAGTCATGAGATAAGAACACCAATGAATGGAATTGTGGGATTTGCACAGCTTGCAATGAATTCAAGCCTCGGCGACGAAAAACGAAACAGCTACCTGCAAATTGTTTCGGACAGCACATTACAACTTGAAGCCGTAGTAATGGATATTATCGATTTATCAAAAATTGAAAGTGGAGAATCAAAATTCAGCAAAAAAACAACTGATTTAAATGAAATAATCGAAAGTGTGTACGATTATTTTGTGTCAGAAGCCCAGGATAAAGGTATTGGATTTGATATGCAATACGAAGGTGAAATACCCAAGTTTAAAACTGACCCGATAAGATACAAACAAGTAATAAAAAACATCACACATAACGCACTGAAATTCACAATTAGCGGCACGGTCACGCTAACAGCAAGATTAGAAAAAACAAGTGTGGCAATTATTGTAAAAGATACAGGTATTGGAATTCCTGAAGCATATCATGATATTATATTTGAACCCTTCAGGCAAGTTGAACAAGCCATGAAAAGACGCTTTGGAGGCACCGGCCTTGGCCTTACTATTGCCCGTGAAATTGCCAGGAACCTAAATGGTGATATATCTCTTAAGTCGGCCCCGGAACAAGGCAGTACTTTTATTTTTCGACATCCATTAAGCTAAGGGATTGTAATGAAATAAGTAGGCCGTTATAACGAAGTTATTTTGTTCTTTAGCAACTTGAAAATACTGCGAATAGCGGGCTATTTAATGAATTTTCAAGGAAGTTAAAGGGCAAAAGAACAAGTTTAAAACGTCAAGTTATTTCGGCACAATCCCTAAGCGCTATAGTTCGAGCAACCGCTCATTGGCATTGCCATCGCTTAGCAACATTACGGGATTCTCAATTAATTCCTTAATGGTTTTAAGAAAACTAACCGAACTCATTCCGTCTATTATTCTATGGTCGTAAGATAGTGCAATATACATCATGGGTCGCACTACAACCTGGCCATTGATGGCAACCGGCCTATCCTGTATGTTATGCATACCCAGAATACCCGCCTGTGGGGGATTTATGATGGGTGTAGACAACATAGACCCAAAAATACCTCCATTGGTAATAGAAAATGTTCCTCCCTGTAAATCATCGATGGTTATTTTACCATCCTTTGCTTTGTTAGCCATTTTGGCAATCTCAGTTTCAACAGTAGCGAGAGACTTATCGCCTGTGTCGCGAATCACAGGCACCATTAAGCCTTTAGGAGTTTGCACTGCTATGCCAACATCCGCATATTTGAAATAAACAATTTCATCACCGTCAATCATTGCATTTACCTCGGGAAAAGATTTCAGGGCCACAGCAACAGCTTTTGTAAAAAATGACATAAAACCCAGCTTGACACCGTGTTTTTCTGTAAATTTCTTTTGATATTTTTTACGCATCTCCATAACTGCCGACATGTCAATCTCGTTGAAAGTTGTCAGCATGGCTGTTTCGTTTTTAACTTTCACCAGGCGTTCACTGATTTTCTTACGCAACGATGACATTTTTTTTCGCTCGGTAGTTCTGTCTCCACCCGAACCAGTTTCTGCCGAATCAGATTCCTTAAGGCCCTGCAGTCCGCGCTCGGTTGTTTTCTTGTCTAACCTGGCAATACCATTCAAAATGTCGTCTATTGAAACTTCGTGCGCCTGCATTATTTTATCTGCCACAGGTGTAGTTTTTACAGTACCGTGCTCCTCACCCGATACTTTAACTTTTTGCTTTGCAGGCTCTTCTCTGTTCTTCTCAACCTCATTAGATTTAGGCTCTTCCTGGGTTTTCTCTTCTGCCTTGTCGCCCTCTTCTTGCTTACCGGAATCGCTTTTACTTTCTGATGCTTCGCCTGCCTTGCTTGTATCGATAGTACAAGCTACACTCCCTACCTTTACAGTTTCTCCTTCGGGTGCCTTTATCGATATTTCACCACCTTCTTCGGCTGCCAGCATTAATGTGGCCTTATCCGATTCGATTTCGGCAATTTCCTGGTCTTTTTCTACGATGGCACCATCTTCAACGAGCCATGAAGCTATTTCTACTTCGGTAATAGATTCTCCGGGTGTTGGAATTTTTATATCAACGATCATAGTACATTATGTTTTCTCAGTTCAAGAATATAATCGCGCTGTTTTTTAATTTCTTCTCGCGCTTTTCCGGTAACACACTGTAAACCACAATACTCATTATTGAGTTCACAGGTGCAGGGCTTAAATACTTTATTAATAATTTCTTCCTGCTCTGTTTTATGAATGGCAGAAAGGCCTGTTGCAGGACTTCCACTTCGTAATCTGGCCACTACCTGAAGTGGGATGTGTGGAATTTGGTCACGTATATATTTCCACGCGCCCATATTTTCGGGTTCTTCCTGAACCCAGAGCCACAATAAAGTATTGGGATATTTCTTAATAATTTTCTCAACCTTTTGTTCGGGAAAAGGATGAAGCTGCTCAACTCTTACCAATGCGATATCATCTGCATCGAGTTCCTGTTTGCGGGCAAGCAAATCGTAATAAATTTTTCCGCTACAAAAAACCACTCTCGAAACCTTGTCGGGTTGGTTATGGTTATCATCTATCACTTCTTGAAAATGCCCCTTAGTCATTTCATCTACAGACGATATACATGCCGAATGCCGCAACAAACTTTTAGGTGTGAAAATTACCAGCGGTAAACGAAATTTACGGAGCATTTGCCTTCTCAATAAGTGAAAATAATTTGCCGGAGTAGTGGGATTTACAATTTGCATATTATCAGATGCTGCCATACTAAGGAAGCGCTCAAGCCGGGCACTCGAATGCTCCGGTCCCTGACCTTCGTATCCATGAGGAAGCATCAGTGTTAAACCGTTTTTAAGTCCCCATTTTTCTTCTCCTGAACTAATAAACTGGTCTATTATAACCTGGGCAACATTTGAGAAATCACCAAACTGTGCTTCCCAAATGGTTAAAGTATGGGGCGAGGCCAGGGCATAGCCATATTCAAATCCCATTACGCCATATTCTGATAGTAGACTGTTATAAATTTGAAAATCCTCGGGATTCGATGTCATTTTGCGATGCGGTGTGTAGTGCTTTTCACCATTTACATCCATAAACACAGCATGACGATGTGCAAATGTGCCGCGCACACTATCCTGCCCGCTAATTCGCACGCGGTAGTTCTCCTTAAGCAAGGTGGCATAGGCCATTAACTCACCCATTGCCCAATCTAATTTGTCGTTTTCGACCATTTCTTTACGGTCGTTGACAATTTTTACGGCTTTTTTGAAAAACTTAAGCTTTTCAGGCAAATTCGTAAGTTTCTCTGCCAATTTCAGAAATTCCTTTTTATCAAATGATGTATCTATTTGCTCTTTTATTAATTTATCGTCCGGATAAGGATAGCCCTTCCAGTCTTCTTCGAGGAAAAGTTTTATATCAAGTGATTCTTTTTTTCTGGCCTCATCAAAAGATTTGTCCAGCTTTTTACTGAAATCATTGTTGACCTTTTGCAATTCATCCTTACCTGCAACTTGCTCCTTCACGAGCTGCTCCTCATAAATCTGCCTTATATCCGGATGCTTTGCAATTATGTTGTAAAGTTTTGGCTGTGTAAAACGTGGTTCATCGCCTTCGTTATGTCCGTATTTTCGATATGATAAGATATCTATAAAAATGTCGGTATGCCATTTCTGACGAAATTCTATTGCGAGATTAATGGTATTGACCAGGGCCTCCACATCGTCGCCATTGACATGAAAAACAGGACTTCTGGTAACTTTGGCCACATCGGTTGAATAAGTGCTCGAACGACCATCAAGGTAGTTAGTAGTAAATCCAACCTGATTGTTTATCACAAGATGAATTGTTCCCCCGGTTTTATAGCCGGGCAATTGAGACATTTGAATAATTTCATAGACTACACCCTGAGCGGCAATAGCAGCATCGCCATGAATAAGAATGGGAGCCACTTCGTTGTAGTTACCATTGTATTTCTGGTCGATTTTGGCTCTTGCAATCCCTTCGACAACTCCACCAACAGCCTCTAAGTGTGAAGGATTGGGCGCCAGGTTAAGTCGTACTTCTTTGCCCTGATCTGTAGTAACACTATTGCCATAACCCAGGTGATATTTCACATCGCCCAAACTGACTCCTTTTTCGTATGATTTCCCTACAAACTCTCTGAAAATGTTGGCGTATGGTTTTTTTAGAATATTTGCGAGTACATTCAACCGGCCTCGGTGCGACATACCAATTATGAATTCCCTGATACCTTTTTCTGCTCCATTCTCAATAATGGAGTCAAGTGCTGGAATTATAGCCTCTGTCCCTTCCAGAGAAAAACTTTTTTGACCTATAAATTTTTTGTGTAAATATTTCTCAAAGCCAACTGCTTGCACCAAAAGCTTATAGATATGTTTTTTTCTTTCGACACTAAAGCGGGGCTGATTGCGTGTGCCTTCCATCCTTTTCTCAAGCCAGTCAACAACTTCGGGATGTCGGATATACTTGTACTCCACCCCAATATTATTGCGATACGTTTCATTCAGGTGAGCAATAATATCTTCCAACTTTGCCGGGCCGATACCTAAGAGGTTTCCAGACTGAAATACCGTTTTCAGGTCGGCCTCTTCCAGATCAAAATTCTCAATGTCAAGCGTAGGCCTGTACTGTCGTCGTTGCCTCACGGGGTTTGTTTTTGTAAACAAATGTCCCCTTTGCCGGTAGGCATGTATAAGATTAACGACGTTAAATTCCCTGTTGGTTATCTTTGTTTCGCCATATTGTTTACGGGAAAAATCGAACCCCTCAAAAAAATGTCGCCACGTTGGTTCTACAGCATTCGGGTCTTCAGTATATTGCTGATATAATTTTTCTATTGCATTCACATCTGCATTACCCAGAAACGAGAGTTTATCCATAAGTGATATGAAGTTTAACTTTTTTTTAGTAACAAATGAGCGTTTCCAATGTTTGTTTTCGAAGACAAAAAGAAAAGCTGCCCCAAAAGAGACAGCTTTTATAAATAGATAGGCAATAAATTATCGGCTGTAATCCTGCAATGCACCCATTAATTTCTTACGGGCAATGAAAATTCTGCTTTTCACTGACCCGATAGGCAATCCGAGCTCCTCAGCAATTTCCTTATACTTGAAACCCTCGGTATGCATTGTAAATGGTTTGCGGTATTCTATCTCCAGATTATTAATGGCCTTACGAATCTCTTGAACCGAGAAGCTGGCATCCGGGGATATAAATCCTGAATCCTGTGGTACATTCAGAAAGTGCAACTCCTTTGTTGTATCTAAGATTGTTTGTGACCGGGTTGCTCTTCTGTAGTTATTAATGAATGTATTCTTCATTATTGTAAATGTCCAGGATTTCAGATTGGTTTTATCCTGAAATTTATCTTTATTGCTTAATGCTTTAAGCATAGTTTCCTGCAGAAGATCTTCTGCTTCTTCGGCATTCGTAGTTAGCCTGTAAGCAAACCGATGTAGATTATCTCTTAAACCGGTTAATTGATTGTTGAATTCGATTGCAGTCATAGGTGTCGTTTTTTGATTAATTTGTTTAACAAATCTAATACATTATTGAACAAAATCCAAATAAAAATATGTTAAAAAAGTCTTAATATTTAGAATTATTCTAAATTAGAATAGGCTATTATACTAACATATTGCATTTTATGTATATTTTTATTTTGCGTAGATTAAAATTTAAGGATGTTTTTATCTTAAAATATATTTCTACGTTAAACAAAAGTTCTCAAAAGTCCTGATATTATTGGTAAATCAAAGGCACAAAACAATATTTTCTGTAGACATCAAAATTAAATTAAATCCATTAAAGACTGATAATCAATACATATAAATTAAAAAGAAAATTATTCTCAATTGTAAAATTGGTTAGATTTTATGTTCTAATTACTTTTATTGTTTAATAATTATATCATGAAAAAATTCCTCGAGCTTGTTGCTGAAAATTTACTCGAAAGAAATAATGGTCAATTTCAGGATCTATTAATCATCACACCGGGTAAAAGACCAAGGACATTTCTGAAACACATTGTATCTCAATTAATAGAAAAACCACTATTTACTCCTGAAATACTGACTATTAATGAATTTATAGAAAAAGAAAGCAAACTAAAAATTATAGAAACAATACCGGCAATAACCAATTTATACCTGACCTACACTAAAATTGTCAGTAAAACAGAAACCGTAGACAATTTCTGGTATTTTGGAGAGATGCTTTTGGCTGACTTTGACGACATTGACAAATACATGGTCGATGCAGGTCACCTATTCCAATATGTACACGACCTTAAAGAGATAGAACAACTTTTTGGAGATATTGAGGACGATCAACTTGAATTAATAAAACAATTCTGGCAAAACCTCTACAAAGGTAGCGGTATTGAAAATCAGGAAAAAGTACGCGGTCAATTTCTGGCATTCTGGAAACATCTGCATCAAATTTACAAATCATACAAAAACGGTTTGCACAACCAAGGATTAGGCTATGAAGGAATGCTATACAGAGAAGTAGCTGATAAAGCTGACCGCGACAAACTGAATTTTAATGATAAAATTCCGGTCTTTATAGGATTCAATGCACTAAGTAAAACTGAGCAAAAAATATTTGATGCAGCACGTACAAGCAATGGTTTGTTTTACTGGGATTACGACCAATGGTACATTAATAAACCCGCTCACGAAGCAGGCTACTTCATGCGTCAAAACCTCAAACGTTATCCTTCGGCACTCAAAAACACAGAAAACTTTGACAACCTCAACAAAAAAAGTCACCTGCAGCTTATTGGCGTGCCCGGAGAGATTGAAATGGCCCAAAAAACCACAGAGCTATCTGCAAGGGAATTCAGCACTACAGAGGACCCTCTAAAAAACGGCATTATTTTGGGCAACGAAAGCTTACTAACCCCACTTTTGCAAACTATAACTTCATCAGCCGGAAAGTTAAATGTTACCATGGGCCTTCCATTGCAAAACACAAGCTTACTCGGTCTGATAAAAAACCTCATGCAGGTAAAAACTCAAAGAATACACAATGAAGGAAAAACATACTTTAAAACCTCATGGGTACTGGAAGTTTTGCAACAGGATATCCTCAACACACCTGAGCTAAAGGAAGTCCGTGACGAACTGATTAACAACAACAGGATGTTTTGTAATTCGGAGTCGCTAAAAACTGATTCTATTGGTTCCCTATTATTTCCCGAAGGAGATATTAAGCTCATCGGTTATTTAAAAGCAATATTAAAAGCCATTGCAGAATACAACGATGATGAACAAAGCGAAAAAGAATACATCAATACTGGCGCAGCAGTGACCATTTACAGCGCCTTAAATCAACTATCGCAACAAGTAGAACAAAACTACCTTTCCCTGCCCGAAAAATTAATTATTCGACTCATAGACAAAATACTGAACAGCATCAACCTCACGCTGGAGGGCGAACCATTAAAAGGAACCCAAATAATGGGACTTATTGAGGCAAGAACCTTAGACTTTGAAAACCTTATCATTTGTGCTGTTAATGAAGGTTTTCTCCCTTCCTCATCGGTAGCTCCCAGTTTTATTCCTTACAACTTACGAAAAGCATATGGACTGCTCACTTTTGAAAACCAGGATGCTATCTTCGCATATTACTTTTACAGAGCCATACAAAGAACATCGAGGCTTACACTCATATACAATTCCAATGAGGCTGACAATGATTATGGTGAAAAGTCGAGATTTATTCAGCAGCTGGCATTCGAATTTCCAGGCTCAATTGCAGAAGAGCGCCTTCAGCATATAATTGCCCCCGGAAATGAAAAATCCATTGTAATTGAAAAAGACCAAAAAGTACAATCGCTTCTTAACCAATACCTGACAGGCAAAAGAAAGATATATCCCATTCAATTGAACACTTATATCAATTGCCCACTGAAATTTTATTTGCAATATATCGCAAAAATCAGGGAACCTGAAACACTCGATACCGGCATTGACCAGCGTGTATTCGGACAAATATTCCACGACACCATGGAATTGCTCTATAAACCGCTATCCGGAACTAATAAACCTCTGTTTAAAGCTAATCTCGCCCCCTTTTTGAACGATGATGCTATTTTGAAACAAATTAACACATCCATGCAGCATAAATTTGGGGATATTGACTTGCAGAAACTATCGAATGGTATGGTGCACCTCATTGAGCAAGTCGTATTAAAATATGTAAAAAGGCTGATTAAGAATGATATTCAAAACGAGGGGTTTATTTTACACGGACTCGAAAACGAATATGAAACACAGTTTCATTTTAATCAGGAACAAAATGTGGTTTTAGCCGGAAAAATAGACAGGCTCCAGCAAAAAGAAAACGAAATACATGTAATCGATTACAAAACAGGAAGGGCTCCCACGCAAAAACCAAGGTTTGAAGACCTTTTTGCACCCGATTTACCCAAAAGACCTGATGCACCATTTCAGGCCTATTTATACACTACAATTATTGAAACTTATGCTTTTGCCAAAAACAAAGAGCTTATTCCATCTTTGCTTTACATACAGGAAAACCGCCCCATACATGCTATTTCCTTTTCAAGGCAGAAAACAGAAAAATACGCCGACTTAAAACACCAATTCACAGAGCACTTACAACAAACCCTGACGGAATTATTTGATGTTAGTGTGCCATTCAGGCAAACAGAAGACAGTAATATGTGCAAAAACTGCTATTTTAAAGCCATTTGCCACAGGTAATTAAAAAAATAAAATATGCGTTTTTAAATAATTGTAACTATACTGCACACTACATTTTAGAGATAAGATCATTAATTAAAATACTTAGTAAAAAAACAGCACCCACTGCGGCTAAAGGCAATACACGAACCGCCATTCCCCTGCCATGATAGCTATTGCGAGTATGACTAATATTGCATTTTTGTTCTTCTTGCTCAATTTAGCCATAATAAGTTGCTTTACGTAATAAACATAGAACTACAAAGATTGGTTGAAAAGACATGAGCATTCATAAAAAGAAGTCCTAATACTCATAAGAAGCCTTTGTTTATCCTGCTACAAACCCGAAACTTTATTTATATTTGCCAATTAAACGAAAAACTAAATTCACCTTGAAAGATAAAAACAGACCTTTAATATTTGTTTCAAACGACGACGGGTACTATGCCCGTGGCATGCAAACTTTAATTGAAGTAGTTTCAAAATATGGTGAAGTCATTGCTGTAGCCCCTGAAAGTGCACAATCAGGCATGTCGCATGCCATTACCATTAAAGAACCTTTAAGGTTACAAAAAGTACGTGAAGGTGAAGGCATTACACTTTACAAATGCAACGGAACTCCGGTAGATTGTGTAAAATTAGGACTGAACCAGGTTGTTCCAAGAAAACCGGATATCATGGTCAGCGGTATTAATCACGGGTCCAACGCATCTATTTCGGTCATTTATTCCGGCACCATGGGAGCCGCCATAGAAGCATGCCTGAACGGGGTTACTTCTATAGGATTTTCGCTCCTCGACCACTCAGCTGATGCTGATTTTGAAGCGGCCGCTTACTACGCAGACCGCGTTTTTCGTTACGTACTCGAAAATAAATTATCGGCCTACACAACGCTTAATGTAAATGTACCCAAAGCAAAACCAGACGAAATTAGGGGCTTAAGAGTATGCAGACAAACCCATGGCACCTGGAAAGAAAAATTCGAAAAACGAACCGATCCCCACAATAAAGATTATTACTGGCTAACAGGGTCATTTAATAATTTTGAACCCGAAGCCACAGACACTGACGAATGGGCACTGGCCAACAATTACGTAGCTGTAGTACCCATTAAAGCAGACTTTACTGCTTACCATGCCCTTGAGCATATCACAAAACTAAACTTTGACCATGATAAGGAAAACTAAAAAATTTGATAATATATGGTTCGGCCTGATAGGTGCTGTGATACTTACAGTATTATCTTTTTTCGGTTTTTATTTGATTAATCAAGCTGAATTCGGGACCTTCCAGAAATTCCTGAGCGCTTTAAAACTAACAGAAATGTTTTCGTCTGTAGTTAGTTTAAGCGCTTTGCCAAACCTGTTACTGTTTTTTATCTTTATCTGGACACACCGCAACCGGTCTGCAAAAGGCGTGCTTACTGCTGTAATGATTATCACCATAATGGTAGCATACCTGAGACTTGGATAACTATAACCCAAAATAACTGCATAAGTATGAAGTATTACATAATAGCGGGCGAAGCATCTGGAGATTTACACGGAGCTAACCTTATTAAAGGTATACGAGCCAATGATCCGGAAGCACAAATCAGAGCCTGGGGTGGCGACTTGATGCAGGAAAATGGAGCCGATCTGGTACGGCACTACAAAGACACAGCCGTAATGGGCTATATGAGCGTTATCAAAAGCCTTGGAAAAATCCGAAAGAACCTTAAGCTTTGCAAACAAGATATCGTGGAATATAAGCCCGACGTTGTGATATTTATCGATTATCCCGGATTTAATTTAAGAATAGCAAAATTTGCTAAAAACAAAGGGTTTAGAACATTCTATTACATTGCACCCAAAATCTGGGCCTGGAAAACCTACCGGATAAAGGCCATAAAAAAATATATAGACCATTTATACAGCATTCTCCCATTCGAAGTCGATTTTTACAAGGAGTTTAATTACCCCATTGAATATGTTGGAAACCCGTTACTCGACGCCATAGAAGCACAGCTCAACCGCGGAGAACTTTTAGATGATTTTCTTCACAGACACAATTTACCCCATAAGCCAATAATAGGATTATTGCCAGGTAGCAGAAGACAAGAAATAAAAAACTTGCTACCCATGATGCTACGCCTAAAATCACATTTTCCACAATACCAGTTTCTTATCTCGGCAGCACCGGGAATCAACGAAGATTATTATGAACAATTTATGGAAAATGATGAAAATAACAACCTCATTCATAACGATACTTATCAGATGGTTAAACATGCCGATGCCTGCATTGTAGCATCCGGAACAGCAGCCCTGGAGACCGCTTTAATAGGCACTCCACAGGTAGCGGTATATAAAATAGGTGGTGGTATTTTGGCCCATGCCGTAGCGAGAATTGTATTAAAAGTAAAATGGGCAACTTTGGTAAATTTGATCATGCAGAAAGAGATTATTAAAGAACTGCTGCAACAAGACTTTACCTTTCCTAAACTTAAAAAAGAACTGACAGCCATTCTCCCCAATGGAGAAAAAAGAGATAAAGTGTTAAAGCATTATCAGGAGTTATACAGTAAAATGGGGAATACCGGAGCATCAGCGAGAGCTGCCGAGTCAATGGTTAAACGATTAAAAGAAGATCTGAGATGATCCAAAGGTTAATATTTTTCGGACTTATTATATTTTCATTTCAATATGCATCCAGCCAGGATATACGTATCGGGCTTTATCATAAATTCGATGTGAAAACCCTTGTTTTTAAACCTTTACATGGAGCCTATTACCTGGAAAACGATCAGGGATATAAAGAAAAAATCAAAGGTAATGATGTCATTTACATCACACTGGTAGGAAATCAAATAAGTATTTGGGGCATTGAAAAACACATGGGATTGTCACATCGTATAGCTATTACCCCCAAACGGAGCAATAGCATGTACAGCCTCGAACCTGCCTTCCCCGCTCTTAAAAAGCACCGCTACGAGGGCCATTTGGAAATATCAATCCATCCGGAAGATAAACTCACCATTATCAACCAAATTGCTTTTGAAAAATATGTGGCTTCTGTAGTAGAGGCTGAAAGCGGAACAAGGGCACGCGAAGAATATTATAAGTCTCAGTCAATAATCAGCCGCACATATGCCTTAAACCATATCGACCGCCACGAAAACGAAAACTTCAACCTGTGCGACGATGTACATTGCCAGGTATACAAGGGCGTGCAAACAGAAAATAAGGCTATACGCACCGCCGTTGAAGCAACCAAAGGACTGGTTATCACAGACGAAAACCGACAACTTATTACTGCCGCATTTCACTCAAACAGTGGTGGTTTTACCGTAAACTCTGAAGATGTGTGGAGTGCAGCTATGCCCTACCTAAGAGGTAAAAAAGATCCTTACTGGGCCGATCAGCACAACTCCCTCTGGAGCGACACAATTGCTTTGGCAGATTGGGTTCAGTTTATGGATCGTATAGGCATCAAACTACCGGAAAATTATTATCCCAATGTGCTTTTCAGGTTTAATCAACCAACACGCCAGCGCAACATGACAGTTGCCGGCCAGTTGGTGCCGCTGAAGCACGTGCGCAATGAGTTCAAACTTAAGTCAACATTCTTTTCTATCACTCCCGAAAAAGACAAGCTGATAATTAAAGGGCGCGGATATGGACATGGAGTAGGACTATCGCAGGAGGGAGCTATGAAAATGGCTCGCATGGGAAAAACTTATGAAGAAATTATAGACTTTTATTATTACAATGTAAATCTCATGAATATTGACTCTACCACTTACTTAACGCGATTGCTCAGTCAATAACCAAACAACCTGTACTCAACTCATTCATTTGATAAATTCGTTTATCAGCCTTATAAAACTACAGCCTGTTTATCATTTACAATAAATTATATAGAAGGAAACCAAAGCCACCATCACAGCAACCTGTAAAACAACCCTTTACTACCACCTCGCTGTTTGATGAATAAAATAATTGCACAAATTAAAGATGATATTTGTTTAACGAATTAATTTTGCACAGCTTCCCATTTTAACTTACTTTAGCCTCAAAAACAGGGATATGCGATTCACATTAGCTTTAGTTGTGGTATTATTCTTTGCCGCTTGCCAATCTGACAATCAAAAATCACAGCAAAAAGAGCAGAATAAAACGGATAACTTATACAAAAAGTATCATGTTAAAAAAATGATGCAGTACGCTCACGACCTGGCTTTTTATGACCCTGATGATCAAGGCCGGTTAATTCAATCTTATTTCTTCAATAAACAAGGAGAAATAGTCAAAGTAATTCGGTACGATAAAAGTGGAAATATTTGCTTCTCCGAAAATATCGACCCTACTACGGAAGCAGGCTCGAATAAACACATAATTAAAAGTCATAAAAACGATTCCTTAACCATTAAGAATTATGGCCCCAAAGGTGATTTGAGAAATAAAGTATCTCACACGTACAATGAAAAAGGTCAAAAAATATCTATGATTCGCAAAAACGATAATGGAGAAATTGTAGAAAAAACAATTTACAAATATTATCCCAACGGCTTACTAAAACAAGATATCTATTGGAACATGGATATTAAAAAACCTGAACAGATAATTAACTACGAATACGAATACTATTAAACTAACGGAATAGAAGTCTATCGTGGTTTTTCTTTAACATTTTAACAGATCCCCGGTAAAAAATATAAGCACTCACAGCCATTAAGGTGTGACTGATATCGAAATGGTTGAACCATTTACTGATGCCAATTTCATACATATAAAAGAGCGCAGCTACTGCAGCTACTGCAACACCGATTACGAAAAGTTTACTACCTTCATTTTTCGTTCTGATATAAGCATATCCCTGTAAACTAAGTACAACAAACATAAGACCGTAACCCGAGTGAATTTCGACATATCGAAAATTAAGTGTTGCTAGTGTTATAGCCATAAATGTGAATAGCTCGACGAGGTTTACAATTTTAAAAGCACTACCCACACCTTTTTTTACCACAGGCCGTACCTGTTCAATGGCCGCCCGCTCCACAAACATTACAGAAAGCATACTAAAGATCCATCCGGGTAGTTTCCAGGCATAAGCTGGTTCATGAGACTTCAGAAATGCTATTTGATCAATAATTTGGGTTACCCAATCAGGATTCTCCCAACTGGCTGAAAAATACCATAAAAAGGCGTGACCAATCAAACCACCAATTGCGGTGGCAATCGACATGAGGATAAAATACCACAAAAGATAGGATTTTAACCTGCTATGATAAGGTAAGCGTAATAATTGGATAAATGCGTACAAACAGACACCTGCTACTAACAGATCTGTTCCAACGGTTACCGGCTCATTTATTTGTAATCCCCAAAGCTCAATTGCTGGTTGATGTAAGGCCATAGCTTGATTTTATTGCATATTATAACTTTTATAGGACAATTCAAAACTATTATTTTGAAAAGCCTTATAACTCCTTTTACTTCAACTAATGGTTGACCGGCTATTTTGTTTAAAAAGCTAAAAAGTTATCTTTGTTCATACAAGATTACTTAAGCAGTTACAACCGATAGCAAATATATGTCACCAACAACCTTAATAAACCTAATCCTTGCCATCCTTATCTTTACAATTGCTGTTGCTGGCGGTTTAGTTTTGGCATACGAGCGCTCCTGCAGAGCTGTTTTTTGGAGTATAATTTTCGCTCTAATATTACCCGTGCCCTATTTACTACCAACCCTTTTTCCTGCAGTAGCAAACTCCTATTATCCATTGACATTATTGTTTGCAACGGCACTGTTAATCCCTGCATTTCTTTATAACCCAAAGCAGAAAAAATTTGCACCAAAGACACCCTTACAGCAACATGACGAACGTGCAACAATGTTCTCCAGGCGAGAATTAGTGCCCGGGAGTAAAAATTTCGAAGTCTATTACACGGCCCATCCAGAACACCTTACTCCTGATACAACATGGAGAAAAAAACCCGGGTTATTAAATCCAAAGTCAGTTTTCTATCATCCGGTAAGCTTTGCAGCAGCAGAAGCATCTTTTCAAACCATTAGCAAGCTAAGCACCTTCATAAAAGGATCGAAAAATAAGAACCAGCAAAAACTACCACCAAGAGAGCTAACCCATTTTATAAAAAAGTGGATAAAAAAGCAGGGCATGGCTGATGTAGGTATTACACAAATGCAAAATTACCATTATTACCATACCAAAGGACGCGGTAAAACATACAACCAGCCGGTAACACCTCGATACAAAAACGGTATTGCCTTCACTGTGGAAATGGATGAAGCTTTTATCACGGCAGCACCAAAAGGTTCTGCCGTGATGGAATCAGCTGAAAAATACCTGAAATCAGGTGTGCCAGCAGTACAACTTGCCGCTTTTTTGAGAGAATTGGGTTACGAAGCCCAGGCACATATCGATGGTAATTATGAAGTTGTTTGTCCGCTTGTGGCACGCGATGCCGGCTTAGGCCAAATAGGCCGCATGGGACTGCTGATGACCCCAAAACAAGGTCCGCGAGTGCGCATTGCTGTGGTAACTACCAACGCACCGCTTGAAACAGATAGCATTTCATCTTTGGCCTACAGCATGAATGAATTTTGCACGTATTGTAAAAAATGCGCTATAGTATGTCCCGGCCAATCAATTCCATTCCACGCCCGTAAAATGCAGGATGGGGTTCTGCGTTGGAAAATAAACGCAGAAAGTTGCTTTACCTACTGGCAAACAGCCGGCACAGATTGCGGCCGTTGCATGGCCGTGTGCCCATATGCACATGCCGATAATTTTTTACATAACAGCATACGCTATGGAATACGCCATTCAAAAATATTCAGAAGAATAGCCGTGGTTCTTGACGATTTATTTTACGGTAAACGTCCTTCTTCGAAGTCCATGCCCTCCTGGATACCGTCGATTAAAGTTTAAGCTCGAAATCGTCGGCATCTGTCATTACCGGAAATTTCTCACGAAAAGCATTAAGGTCAGCCAATGAGATTTCAACTGTTTTATACTCTTCAATACCAGGAGTAAGTGCCAGGTCAATTTCACCTCTTGGATTTATCATAGAAGAATTACCACTGTAGGTAAGTTCCCGGCCATCTGTACCTACCCGGTTAACGCCGGCAATATAACACTGGTTCTCGATGGCTCTTGCCACAAGTAATTTCTCCCAAACTTTATATCTCGCCGAAGGCCAATTGGCCACATAAATACCTAAATCGTAACTGTTTTTATTACGACTCCAAACCGGGAAACGCAAATCGTAGCAAACGAATGGTGCAATGCGCCAGCCTTCATAATCAATTACAACCTGCTGGTTACCAGATGCATAAATCATATCTTCACCGCCCATCTGAAAAAGATGACGTTTATCGTAAATTTTTTCTGCTCCTGTAGGGTCAACCCATACAAAACGGTTATAAAAGCGGCCCTGATCTTTGATCATTATGCTTCCACAAATGACAAAATTAAACCGTGCGGCCTCCTTTCTCATCCATGCAAGGGTGTCATCGGGCCAAACTCCAGCAACTTTTTCAGGTGACATAGAAAAGCCTGTAGTAAACATTTCGGGCAAAACTACTATATCTGTGGTGTCTTTCAGGAACTCAAATTGCTCGCTAAAACGAAGTCTGTTTGCTGCCGGATCTTCCCATATCAGGTTCCATTGCATTAATGTAACACGCAAATTATTCATAACTTTTACATATTTTGTGGGTAGGCAAACTTATCGCCATGCCGCGGTTCAGGATCTACGAATTTATAAAATCTAATAAGATTTTCGAAATCAGTTTGCGGGTCTTTCGTTGGTTCTATTATTTCTCCCAGCACCACCTTCTTTTTTTCATAATCGATGGCTGCGGGTAAAATTGGAATTTTGACTTTACTGGCCATAAAATAAAAACCCTTTTTCCATCTTCTTGTGCGTTTACGTGTACCTTCAGGAGTAACAACTAATACAAACTTATCCTGGCCCTTCATTTTTTTCAACACTTGCTCAATCATAGATCTTGGTGAGTTTCTGTTGACTGGAATTGCCTTCAATACTTTGAGCAACAGGCTATAAGGAAAAAAGAACAGTTCTTTTTTAATTAAAAAATGCACATTTTGTCGCATATTAGTAGCTACAAGGCGGCCAATAACAAAATCCCAATTGGAGGTATGTGGCGCCACAGCAATGATATACTTTTGGGCATCGGGCACCCGACCTTCAAGTTTCCAGCCTAAAATTCTTAATAAAATTTTTGCTACTTTATGCATAATATGACCTGCGGAAGATTAGTACAAAAAAATTACATAAAACGCACCCTACCCTACGGTTTTATTTGGTTTGAGGTGGTACTATTGTATTACAAGTTTTTTCTTTATATTCTTTTGCTCAGTCTTAATTTGAAGCACATGCAAACCAACAAGATTGTCAGGTATGTTTATAACAATTAGCCTGTCTACATTGCTATAAGCCTTCTGCCACATTAGATTTCCACCTAAATCCCAGATTTTCACCGAAACATTGCCCGATAAGTTTTGATTATAAACCGTAAGATTCCGATCTGCCGGGTTGGGGCCAATATAGTATTCATCCTCATCTGTCTGATTCTCCATAGGCCACCCATACCAATATGCAGCATCTTTGTTCTCCGGATCGAGCCAATATTTAAGCTGTGCTGTGGAGTCACTATATCGATCGAAAGCTTCGCTAAACTTCAAATAATAGTCATTAACCGGATTGTCGCACGTAGCCTCGCCGCCAGTAAGCGTTCCCACAAGTTTAAAATTACTATTAAACAACCCGCTGCCACTTGAGCCTCCCTCTGTTACACCCACATCCCATCTAAGAATGCGCCAAAATGTATATCGATCATATTCAGCAAAGTGCGATGTCACGGGCGAATCGTAATCAATGCAGATTTTTTTCACATCTCCTTTGGGATGATGTATACCAACAGTAGTTCCCGGAGCATCGGATGAAGCATTCCAACCAACAAAAAACGGTTCATAGCTTTCAGGAACAGGTTCGGAAATTTCTAAAAGCGAAAAATCCAGTTTCCCTTCAACGTCATATTTACTGGCTTTTAATGTTGCTCCGCTGATGGTATATGCATTCGGATTCGGATAATCTTCTTCCGGACCATCGCAATACAAGCTTTCGTATTTGAAATAAAAAACCATATTAGCCGCTGAATAATCATCGTCGATGCAGTGGTTGGCTGTTAGAAAATATGGAGTAAAATCATTACGTGTGTTGTTAACCAATGTGCCGGAGCAAAGCCATCCATTATCGTAGACAATACGCGCTACAGCATTTTTCACCTCTTGCCACGGCATACCTTCTTCACAATTGATATCTACATTGCATTCACCTGAGCTGGGAAAAGATTCCTCATCATAAGTGATACCAAGCCTATGCAACTTGACCATGTCAGACTTTAACTTTTTATCGGCAATAATCTCAATCACTATCTCGGGAGCCATAAAAACAGGAAAGGCTGTTAGGTCAAATTCATTCTGAACAGGGTCATAGGGCCCATATACGATACCTGACTGTACGTTTTTCACAAACACACTCCTCACCTGCCCTTTCAGCAAACCCTGAAGTGTAAAGTTCAGCGCAAAAGCATCATTGGCTTTTATTTTTAATAGATAGTGTGCATTACCGCCTTTTTTATCACCTTCTGCCTGCAGAGTAAAAGGATAATTTGTTTCTACAGGTACAGCAAATTGCCAGGCAGGTTCATTTTGCATTATTTCTCGTCTTTGTTTGGGCAGGTCAATTTGGTATTCATCAACAACAAAAGCATCTGAGGGCCTGTCAATATTTTTCAATATAGAATTGTCCTGAGCACTGGAGGCTGAGCTGACAAGCATCAACAAAAAGACCAAACTCCTGAAGTACTTTATGGCATAAAAAAATAATTTAATCATAGTATTAGCCGTTCGTTATCGTTACATTTTTTATCAAATTTAAAGAAAAATACTTTTCGCAGTAGGCACTTTGGCATATATGTGTTATTTTTATATCTTGTTGACTAATTTGAAATAAACAACAAAGCTGTATATCAATTACAACCTGGTTTTTTGTAATATTGAATACATAATCTTTAATGTTTCAATTAATTTTAAAGCAGCTTAAAGTTACTAATTTTAAAAGACTGAGGCTAAACAATAATAGATGCATAGATTTTTATTATTTATAGTGTTTTTTGCAACGTTAAGTTTTGCACAGGCAGAAAAACAAAAACTTAAAGTAGGGATAAGGACAAACTATCCGCCTTATGAGTTTACGTCTAACGAGCGAATCATTGGTTTTAATATTGATATCCTACACCAACTATCTGATCTGTTTAGTTACGATTTAAAATTCGTTAAAGGAGACAAAGAGACCCTGTATCAAATGCTGGATAGTGGTCAAATTGACTTTATCAGTTTTTGTTTTCAATCGCAAGAGAACAAAGCCGCCTATAACCTATCCATACCATACAATATGGTATCTTTTGGTATTTATATTCCTTACCAGTCATCCATTAAGAACCCTGAAGACATTATGCCCTATAAGGTGTCCCTACAAAATGAGTTACTTTATGAGATGATGGGCAATAACAAAAAATTTGCAGGTCACCTCGTACTCAGAAGATCCCAAAACCAATGCCTGCAGGATGTCATTAACGGAGATGCCGATGCTGCTATCATAAGTAGTTTAAGCGGAAAGTATTTAATTGAGCGCAACAACTACAAAATGATTAAAGTTCCTCCAATAAACTTTAAAAACCTGCAATATTCATTTGCTTTCTCCAAAACTAACGACAGCCTGCTTGTTCAATTTAACGAAGGGCTGAATATTTTAAGAGAAACAGGCACATATAACCGTATTTATCAGAAATGGTTCGGGGAGGTACACCCTAATCAAATTACAGAAAAAAAGCCGATAGTCTACTGGCCTTATTACGTGCTAGCTTTAATTATTGCCGTGCTCCTGTTTCTGTTGATAAATCAAAGAAGAAAATATCTTGATTTAAAACAGATGAAGAGTAAAGAAATTGATATAAGGCATAATGCTGAACGAACGTTATACGATTACCAACTTCTTGTAGAGGGCATGGTGGATACCTTGCCGCACCTGATAATAGCTCAGGATGAAAATAAAAAAGTAAAGCTGGTTAATAATGCCTTCGCACAACTTATTGGACAACCAAAGGACGAAATACTCAATAAGAAGCTTGACACAAATGCCTTACCCGACAAAAACCTGATCTCATTACTTGAACACAAGGGTGGCGAACAAAAAAATCAGAACTATCAGATAAAGTTGGTAGACACCAACTCCCGGATGCGCACTTTTGATATAAGCAAACGAAAAATAAAAAAAGCAACGAACAAGGAGACCATCAATTTCCTTGTTGGTATTGACATAACAGAGCGAGAACAAAAGGATGAAGAACTGAAAAAAGAAAAAGCCTTACTAACCAGCCTGATAAATTCTATACCTGATCTTATCTTTTATAAAGACCGCACCTTAAAATATGTTGGCGCAAACAATGCTTTCAAAAAGTTCAATGGTTTTAAATCAGAAAAAGACTTCATAGGAAAATCAGACGCTACACTTTTCGATAAAAAAAAGGCCAAAGATTTTAAACGAACTGACCAGCAAATACTTAACACCAAAGAACGTTTAGAACTCAGCGTATGGGAAACAGACAATGATGGCAACAGAGTGCTTTATGACACACTTAAAGTACCTATTGTCGATCAAAACGGTGAACTTTTAGGTATTGTGGGCATAAGTCGCGATATAACACAGCAGGCAGATATTCAACGCCAGCTGCAAAAAGCAAAAACAAAAGCAGAAGACAGCGATAAGCTGAAAACCATATTTTTAACCAACCTTTCGCATGAAATCAGAACACCATTGAACTCAATAATAGGTTTTTCCGATCTATTGACCGATCCCGACCTTACGGATGATCAAAGAGAAGAATTTACCGAACTGATAAACAAAAGCGGAGCCTCTCTACTCGCACTGGTAGACGACATCATGGATTTATCAAAAATTGAAGCCAACCAGATTCAAATCAATAAAAACAAGTTCAACATCAACCAGGTGCTTATAGACCTGCATGCATCTATTGAAGAAAATCGTGATGCCGTGCATAAGCATGCTGTCTCACTTGAATATTATATTCCTGGAAACGAAGATGAAGCACTGTACTTTAACCACGACGACTTCCGCATAAAACAAGTGCTGAGCAATTTAATAAAAAACGCGCTGAAGTACACCAGTAAGGGAGAAGTAAAGTTTGGTTATCGTTTCACTGAAAATGAAATCGTGTTTTTTGTAAAAGATACCGGACTGGGTATTTCAGAGGAAGATAAAAAGCATATTTTCGAAAACTACAACAGCGGAAAATCCATCGAACAATTTGGAGGCTCCGGGCTGGGTTTGTCCATCTCAAAAAAGCTTGTTGACATTCTGGGGGGTAAAATAGCTTTTACAACAGATGAACTAAAGGGCTCCGAATTTTTCTTCAGCTTTCCGCTGAAAGACCACAGCACAAGCCAACCGGTTCCCAGTACAGAGTTAGCAGAAACTTACGACTGGTCAGACATTCAAATTCTGGTAGCTGAAGATGAACAAAACAATTTTTTCTTTATCAAAGAAGCACTTAAAAAGACAGGAGCAAAAATTATTTGGGCAGAAGACGGTTTAAGAGCCGTTGAAGAAGTAGAATCAAATCCAAAAATAGATTTGGTGCTTATGGATATAAAAATGCCAAACCTAGATGGTTATGAAGCAACAAAACAAATAAAGCAAATCAGGAAAGATCTGCCCATAATAGCCCAAACTGCTTATGCCATGAGTGATGAAAAAGACCTTAGCTTGCAAGCAGGTTGCGATGAATACCTCACAAAACCTATTCGTCCCAAAAAGCTACTTAGAAAAATCAATAAGTTACTATAAAACATGCTATCGCATAATGCCAGAATCTTTTTAACAACCCTGTTCGAGTATACACAGCGCGAAGAGCGCCTGCGCACAACATTCGCGGCGAAAAAACTGGGTGTTTCTAAAGCTGCCATTACTGAAATATCAAGAGCACTGCGCGATGAAGGATATATTTTATATGAACCATACAAGCCCTATGAACTTACAATTGCAGGTAAAAAAATAGCCGAAACACTTTTCTATAGAATTGGAATAATCGAAAAATATTTTTTTACACAATTCAAATTATTGCCCTTCAGAGCTAAAAGCGAAGCTGTTAAAGCAGAGCCGGGTCTCTCCGACTTAATTATAGATAAGATGAAGTTACACACGCCTGCACCCGAAATTAGCCTTTTCGGGCATCCACTTACAGATTCAAACCCCTATAAAACAACCTTATTGAGCAAATGCAAGGAAGACATGATTGTTAAACCAATTGCAATAAAACCCTTCCCTGAAAATTATCAAAGCAGCTTGTGGAGCGAATTGGCAACACTTATTGGGAAAAGCATCCGAATAAATGAAATAGATACAGAATTAGAGGCTGTTCAGTTTATTGTAGATAACGAATCACGGCACATTAGCCTAAAACTTGCTCAAAACATAATTGTTGCTATTGGTTAATTATCAAAGTTATAGTTTATTTCCCTGAGCTCATAATCTGAAGGGATATTGAAAATATTGGTGGGAAGCGCTGCATTTTCATTAATAAACTTCACGTAATATATCACTTTACCTTCCACAGCTAATTTCATAAGCAATTGCTCATAAAACCAAAGTTTAAGTTGCTTACTTTTATATACATTACATTGATATGCCAAAATATCATCTGTTCCTGTTTTAGTATAATAATCAAGTGCATAAAGTGCAGAGTCCCTTTCCTGAGGAACCTTGGTTACCAGCTTCTTTTTATGATCAAAAGTATACCTAAAACCATTGGCATAAAGTATTCGCTTATTAATTGGTTTCCCTTTATGCTTTCCCAGAATATCAGCACTAAGCCTGGCGCCGTGATCCATCACATAAATTTTAATCTGGTAGTCTGTTGAGTCTTTTTGGTATACAGCTTCTACTATTCCGCTGGCAAAAGGTGTTTCATAAACAAATATCCTTTGAGCAGTTATTCCTCCAATATTTGCAACTATTAGAACTATTATAAAACACCATTGGCAAATGCTCGAATTCATTAATATAAGGTTTTAAACTATTACTTCCGAAATGCACATGCATCTGTTCTTAAAATCATCGGTCCCTGGTATTTGTCGTAAGTATGAGGTACTTTGAGTAAATACAGGGAACGTATAACTCGCTCGGCAAGCTGATCAAGGTCTGCCCAGGGGTACTCTTGATGCATGCCTTTCATAGCTGCAATACGTCCTCTTTTAGACATATACCGGGTTAATTCTTCATAAACAGCCGGAATAAACCATACTGTACGTACACCTTTCGAAATCGCCTCCCCAGCCATACTACCAGATAGTCCGTGCCAGCCGGATGCTGCCGCCGCTATAGGACTTGGCTCGGTAAGTGGCGCTTTTTCCAGGGGGTGGCCTAATGCGACCATAGTTTGACTGGTCTTAGGCAACAACTCACGGCTTAGGCGATCAAAAACTTCCTGAATACTACTGGTTGCCTCTGGGAGTTCCGTAAATCCGTATATTGTTTCTGATGCCATCCCAATATTCAGCACGTAGTCCCATTGCTGTTGCTCAAACTTCTGAAGAAATTCAGTTGCTTCTTCGGAAGCGTTTATTTCGTGATGAAGCAAATTTATTTTCTCAGCATCTTTTAAGCAGTCTTCAAGTTGCTTCTTATATTCATTTTCATTGTTTACATGAAAATGTGCTTCAACTTCGGTGTTTTTTAATTTTTCTGCAAGTAAAACGCCCAATGTATTGTCGCCAAATAGTACCAGTAATTTTTTATTTTTAAGAAGCGCATGAGGTTTCTTTGCTTTATTACCTGCAGCCTTCATACTTTTGGGCACAACATAGGTCCAGGCTCCATATTCACCGCCAACACCTGCTGTGGGGCATAATAATTTCATTCCTGGTTTTAAGCGGCCTTGTTCCTGAAGCATCGATAAAGCAATGGGAATTGTGGTTCCTGAAACGTTACCATATTCTTTCTGAGCCTCCTGGAACATTTTTTCTCTCGGCAAGCTTATCTCATCGGCTACCGTGTGTAAAATTGCATTACCCGTTTGGTGTGGCACCACAAGGTCAACATCCTCAAGTTTCCAATCATCGCGTTTAAGCACTTCATTGGAAGAGTCTATGAGGTTAGGCACTGCACGCCGTTTTACAGCAGCACCATCCATATAGAGGTTCCAGTCTTTATCTACACCTACAAAATCAATCATGCGCAAATCATGATGATTCACAATAGCTCCAACGCCCTCATGTTTTCCCTTTTTTGTCACCCTGGAAATAATGGCTGCTGCAGCGGCATCGCCAAATGTCGCATGGTATACAAAATCCCGCTTTCGATTGAGAAAATGAGACATGGTCTCGGTGTTGGCAATCAAAATATTATTTACATCAGGACGTGATCGAAAAAAGTCAAGCGAACGGCGCAAAGCAATATTGAAACCGGCACAGCCCGATGTAAGCGTCATTGCTGGTGTAATATTATCATCTTTAGTAAAATAGCATTTTAAAGTTGCTGCTATGCCCGGTGCTTGTTCCTGCGGCGACACCGTACTTACAACCCAGCCATCAATATCCTCAGCATCAAGGTTTGCGTTATCTAAAGTTTTTTGAACAGCCTCAACCAAAAGATCGAGAGAATTTTCTGCCACATCCTGGTTTTGCTTAATGGGAGGCCAGGGCGTTACATGGTGCCGCTTTTGAAAACCCATTTTATAACCCACGAAATATTCAAAAGGGGTAACATCGGGATGTGTTTTGAGATAAGCCTGATAATTTTTGCTGTGTTTTATTAATTCCGGATTAAAACCATCAAGCATATCGTTTTCTGCTGCTTCTTCAAGCATCCGATTTGTAACCTCGTATTTTCCGGCGGCATGTCCAAATCCGCTCAATATATAATTGAATTCCTCCATAGTTCTATTTTTTTATCCAGTAATAACCATCACGACGCACAATTAAATCACCTTCCCAGGAATGTTGCACATTAGCAACTTTTGGTCTGTAAAGCGAACGCACAATCCTGTCGGCCACCTCCTCTGCCGGCAATAACCGTGGCTGATTAATGCTCATCATGGCTGACAGCTGCTGTTTAGGATTAAGTTTATCCACCATACCGCTGTTTAACAACCCAAGCATATAATAAATGGTTTTTACACCCTGTCTATGAAAAGCTCTTGCCACACCGGCGGTATAACTGTGTAAAGCTCTTTTTGAGGCCACATAGGTAGATGAACCACTAAAAAGCGCATCTTCGGCTACCGAACCCACTATCAGCACGGTATCTTCAACCTTTGCAACCAAAGTATCTGTAATAGTTTTTATGCTGAGCAGGTTCACTTGTAAACTTGTAGCCATCTCATCTGCAGTTACCTCTGTTGCCCGACTCAGACTACCCGTAATAGCAGAAGTGTGTATTAGATAATTGATGGTTTTATACTCATTATTGATTTGGCTGGCAAAGGTTTCAACTTCTTTCGTGTCAGCAAAGTTGCACCTGATGATGCGATAATTAATATCTTTTTTGTCCAGCCACTGTCCTAACTCTTCAGCCTTGTTCAGGTTACTGTTATATTGCAAAATAAGATCGCAACCTTCGTTGGCAAGCTGTTTTGTGACTTGTTGGCCTAACCCGCCTGTTGCACCTGTGACAAGTGCCAACTTTCCGGTTAGCGGACGATATGTTTTGGGTTTCTTCCGGGGTTTTGGTACGATATAGGAAAAACCGCCAAACTCCCCTCCTAATCCGCAAACCGAAGTAACCAGTTTCATTCCCGGTTGCAGTTTATTTTCATCGGTAAGTAAGCCCAGACCAAATGGGACACTCGCCCCGCTAAGATTACCATACTCCAGCTGAACAACCTGGTAAAGTTTTGCAGGTGGCACTTTTAACTCTGCTGCTGCAGGTTGCACAATGGCATGCCCCGTTTGATGGGGAATAAGCATATCGATACCATCAACCGTCCAATGGTTAGCCTCCAGCAATTGATTTGATATATTGACAATATTCTGTGTAGCCCTTTCCTTTACACGAGTAGGCCCCATGTAGAGATCCCCCTGTTTGTTGGCTCCGAGAAAATCTATCATGTGTAAGTCTTCTCCATTGCGCACATGAGTAACACCTACCTTTTCTTTGCCCTCTGTTCTTGTAAGTACAACGGCTGCCGCAGCATCGGCAAAAGTTACGTAGGGCACAAACGATGGTTCATGCATCAACAAGCCCGACATCACTTCAGTATGCACAATTACGATGTTTTGTGCTTCCGGGTGCCTGTTAAAATAATCCAATGCGCGCTCTACATTAATATTAAATCCCACGCAGGCAGAATTAACCGTTGCCGCGGGCCGGGCATTATCCCAATGAGTAAAATGGGCCTTGATAGTAGCCCCAATACCAGGGGCCTGTTCGAATGGTGTAGCAGTTCCGGCCAACCAAAGGTCGATATGCTCCGGATGAACCCCACTTTTCTGTAAAGCATCTTCTACGGCACGCACACCTAGTTCAAGCGTGGACTCTGCCCGCTTAAATGCCTCCTCAACCGGAGGAAAGGGCACTACATGATAACGGTTATGAAAGCCCATCTTTTGCCAGGCAAAATATTCTAACGGTGAAGTTTCACCATTTTGCTCAACAAACGCTTTATAATCGGGTAACTGAAGAATACGTTCCGGATTAAAATCACCAATCCAGCCAGCTCTTATTGCCTCCTCAATCTCCTTGTTGGTTACCTTATATTTACCATGAGCGTATCCTATTCCTGTAAAAACATAATTATCTGCCATGAATCACTTATCTTTCTTTTTGTTTGCTTCAAAAAAATCTTTAATCAAAGGGCGTGCTCTTCGGGTGAGCAACCTGGCAAAACCTTCAGATTCTGCCACATAACCCTCATCAGTACCTGCAAGCCTGATGGCTCGTTTTAGTGCTACCGAGGCTTCCTTACCGTATTTCCCTAACACACTTGTCAAATCATTAACAACCTCATCAATAAAATGGTTGGCATCAAATACTTTTTGCACCAGCCCCCTGTTGAAACACGTGCTGGCAGAAAGCTTTGTGCCCGAAAAAATCTGATAAAATGCGTCTGCCCGGCCAAGCTGTTGGGTTAAGCGCTGTGTAGCTCCTCCCCCTGGAATCATGGAATAATTTAATTCTGGCAAACTAAACCATGCATCAGTAGTGGCAAAAATCATATCGGCTGCCAGCGCCAACTCAAAGCCACCACCAATAGCATAACCATGTACAGCTGCTACAACCGGAGCCTGATATTTACCGATGTAAAAAAGTAACTGGTGTAAGGATTGGCTTATTTCCAGGGCTCGAGCTTCTGTAACATCCACCATTTCTTTCAAATCGGCTCCTGCCACGAAGCATTCTCCGCGGCCTGCCAATATTACAAATTGGTTGTCATTGGCAGGTTCGGTAAAATAACTTAAGAGTTCTTCAATTACCTCAGAAGATATCACATTGCGCGACTCAGGCCTATTGAACCATAAAATAGTTCCTCCCTCCCGCAACTCCATGTCGAATGTTCGGTACTCAGCCATATTTTTGTTTCAAAAATACGACTTGTAAACCAATTTCAAAAATTCATTTTACATTTAAAAATTTCGCTCCAGCCTTATAGAGCAAAAAAGGGTAATTTTCGGTTTTAATTTAGGGGTTGAGCTTCTCCCCGCAATTTTTACAAAAAACTGCATCAACATCATGTTCTTCGTTCCCACAACTCGAGCATTTTGTCCCATGCTGCCTGTTCATTCTTGCCATTTCGGCACTTACTATGCCAGTAGGAACCGCAATGATGGAATAACCTAATATCATGATTAAACTGGCGACAAACTGCCCCATATTTGTACCCGGTGAAATATCCCCATATCCCACTGTAGTGAGCGTAACAATAGCCCAGTAAATTGATCGGATAAAAGCGCATCATTTTCTTTTTTGCACTATATACTTAGACTATTTTAGTTAGAAAAGGTAATATATCAACTATAGTTTTATCTACCTTATTGAAAACGCATAAACTGTTCTATGTGAACAAAAAACATCCAATCAAAGTAGTTGTTCCTAATAACCACACTTCGATTTAGCCCTAATTAAAACACATAAAATATTGTTTTACTGATTTGCCTGAGTAATAAGCCAGATCAGCAATCTGCCTGTTTGCAGGCTATTTCTTTAGGTGTGCATTAAGCTGAAATGCAACAAGCGAGAACCATCCGAATACTACCAGACCAAATAACCTCTGAGTTAAACCACGATATTCCATTGGGTCCAACCTCGCCACCATTGCCCATAAGTAGAGAAACATTAAGGCTCCGGCAATAATTGAGCCCACATGTACGATTTTTTTATCTATCATGTGGTTCAGTTCGTAAAGAAAAACAAAAGGAGCAATCATTATAAATAAGCCTAAACCATAAAATCCATGCCATGGTGATCCAATAGGAAATATGGCACCAAAGATGAAGGTGACAGCAAAAAGAAATACAAGAACGGTAAAAATTGAAAACTGTTTTTTGAAATTTACAACTAAGCCAATCGATAGTAAAAAAAGCGAAATACTAGTAGCTATAATCCCAATCTGAAAAATAATTACAGCTGTTTTATTGGCATTTATTCCTAGTTCGCTGGCATGTTGCCCTATGTGACAATAATCATTAGCAAAAAAAGAAGCAATGATTATACTGGCAAAATAAATAACAGGTAAAAAAATGGCTTGCTTAATGAGTAAATACTTCATAATGGATTATTTAAGATAAAACCTTTAAATGATACGTTGCTACGAGGATGTGATTTATAAAAGTTATTATTGTGAAATACTTACAATATACAGACTATAAATGAATTAAACAATTAATTATATTTTGCCCAAACAAAACTAATTCTGCTTGCACAGCTCTTTCTAAATTATTTCCAACAAGCAAAGGGGCCGCATAAAGCATTAGTAACCCACACCTATAAAAAGCTTCAGGTATCAGAAGCAGGCAAACTAAAATTTATTAAAACGCTTCAGAAGTAAGTGACCCGTTATAATTCCCGTACAGTGGCACATCCTGGGCTAACTCATTCCTCGCTGAGTCAATTTTGGATGTAACAAAATCAAAGGAAATGTCAAAGGTTCCACCATCTTTCGAAATGGTTAATGAACCATCCGTTACATCATAAGCCAGCTCATAGCTTTGATTGCCGGAATCAAAGCCTAACTTTAGAAATGCAAAAGAAAAAACTTCTATTCCATTTTCAGGGCATAGTTATTGAGTAATGATTCTCTTTTCAATTACTATTTTCAGTAATAAATATTACTTTTGCGCCGAACTTTTTAAATCATTAATCCATGGCACTTCAATGTGGAATAGTAGGATTACCCAACGTTGGCAAATCCACCCTTTTTAACTGTTTATCAAATGCCCGTGCACAATCGGCCAATTACCCGTTTTGCACCATTGAGCCCAATTTGGGAATAATTAACGTGCCGGATGAACGATTGATAGAGTTGGAGAAAATTGATAAACCGGAACGTGTGGTACCGGCAACCATTGAATTTGTAGACATTGCCGGTCTGGTAAAAGGCGCAAGCAAGGGTGAAGGCCTGGGCAATAAATTTCTGGCCAACATACGTGAAACTGATGCCATTATTCATATTCTCCGCTGCTTCGATGACGACAATGTAACGCACGTCGATGGGTCGATTGATCCGGTTAGGGATAAAGAAACCATCGACATAGAATTGCAACTGAAAGATTTGGAAACCATAGAATCGCGGATTGAGAAAGTAGCGAAAAAAGCCAAAGCCGGTGCAGATAAGACAGCCGCCAAAACCCTGGAGATTCTTAATCGTTACAAAGAGACACTTGAATCAGGGCAGGCCGGACGTGTGGTAACACTCGATAAAACAGAGAAAGAGCTCGTAAAAGACCTTCACCTGCTAACAACCAAACCTGTTTTGTACGTCTGCAATGTAAAAGACAGTGAATTGCAAACGGGTAACCAGTATGTTGATGCAGTAAAAAAAGCTATTAAAGACGAAGCGGCGGAAGTAATTATGATTGCTGCTGCAACAGAAGCCGATATTGCAGAACTCGAGAGCTACGAGGAAAGACAGATGTTTCTGGAAGATATGGGCCTCAGTGAACCCGGCGTGAACAAGCTAATAAAAGCCGCTTACCGTTTATTAAATCTGGAAACATTTTTTACAACCGGTAAAGATGAAGACCGCGCCTGGACTTTTAAGAAAAATACAAAAGCACCACAAGCAGCCGGTGTTATTCATACCGACTTTGAAAAAGGTTTTATAAAAGCAGAGGTAATTAAATACGATGATTACGTGAGTTTACGTTCTGAACAAGCCTGCAGAGAAGCCGGCAAAATTGCCATTGAAGGGAAAGAATATGTAGTACAGGATGGCGATATCATACATTTCCGTTTCAACCTTTAAATATTTTCTATGCGCAAACCGATTTTTTCATTACTCGTTCTGGCTTTTACCACAAATATTCTTATTTCGCAGGATATGCCCAGGGTACCGGGCGATAAACCCAGGCTGATTGTAGTTGCCGTGGTAGACCAAATGCGGTTCGATTACCTGTATAAGTTTGACAACTACTTTACCGAGGATGGTTTTAAAAAGTTAGTCAACGAAGGAACGGTTTGTAAAAATGCTCATCACAACTACATGCTCACACAGCAGCTACCCGGGTATGTAACAATCATGTCGGGAGCAGAACCTTCCAGTCACGGTCTCGTATCAGACAAATGGGTTTCAAGGGTAAACAATAAAATTATTGAAGCTGGCGTCGATCCAAAAGTAAAAGCGCTCAATGCACATGGCAAAGACCTGTATTTCTCACCCCGAAATCTACGCACGTCTTTCTTTTCAGACGAGCTTAGCTTGTCGAACAACGGCCGTTCTAAAATCATTTCCATTGCTTTGGATGGAAATGTGGCGGCTTTGGCAGGTGGGCATACCGCTGATGATGCTTATTGGTTCGACCATGGCAATGGAAACTGGATCACCTCTACTTTTTACCGCGACAGTCTTCCAAAATGGGTAAACCAGTTTAACGACAAAAAACTATCTGATGTATACCTCGACCGAAAATGGATGCCTTTACAACCGCAAAAAGAAGTTGAAGACTCAGGCAAATTCACCATTAAAAAATTTATGCATAATTTAGTAAACCTTAAAAGGCTTACCAATAATTACCGTGTTTTGAAGCGCACGCCCTTTGGCAATAAACTAACCAAAGATTTTGCTATTTCAGCCATTGTAAACGATTCGTTGGGCAAAGACAATTATACTGATGTGCTTGTGGTTGGATTTAACGCACCAGGATACATCAACCAAAAAAATGGCCCCATGTCAGACGAAATAGCCGACACTTATCAGCGGCTCGACCGCGACATAGCGCACTTTTTATCTTTTTTGGATGCAGAAATAGGCAATGAAAAAGTGCTTTTCCTGCTAACCGCAGATCGTGGCACGGGTTATACGCCCGAATACTTAGAACAGAACGGCATTCCGTCCGGAGAATTCGATCATAAAAAAATGATGGCTGTACTCAAAGCCTACCTCAATGTTATTTATGGCAAAGGTAATTGGATACAAAATTATAGCGCCAAACAAATTTATCTAAACCACCAGCTTATAGAAGATGCTAAAGAAAACCTACCTGAAATGCAGGAAAGAATTGCAGGTTTCCTGATACAATTTTCAGGCATTTCCGATGCTATACCAGCTTCTGTAATGCAAAAAAGCAGTTTCATGGAAGGGGTAAATTATCAAATGCAAAATAGTTACCACCGGCAGCGATCAGGTGATATCATCATTAATCTTGAACCCGGATGGATAGAACAAACCGACAAGAAAGTCTTACAAAATTCAGGTTACAACTATGATGTGCACGTGCCCCTTATCTGGTATGGCTGGAAAATGCCGCGGCTGACGCTTTACCGGGAAATTGAAACAAGCGATATTGCCGCTACGCTCTCTGAATTTTTAGAAATTGCACCTCCTAACGGAAGCAGCGGTAATGTTATAGAAGAGCTTCTCGGACGCTAATGAATGCTTCGATTAATACCGGATAATGCCCGGATGTAAAACCCATACCTGCTTATGAAAGACCATAAACAACAATGACAAGGTAAGAAAATAACGAACAGTTTTATTTTTTGCTTAAAAGGTCATCTCTAACCTTCACTAAATCAGATACAAATTCAGGGTTACGCTCCACACCATTACCCACAACAAGTAAATTTGCACCTGAAGACCATACATCATGCGCTTGCTCGGGTGTACGCACACCGCCACCAACAATCACCGGAATTTTCACTGCATTGGTTACAGCTTTAATAATCTGTTCCGGAATTGGGTGGTCTGCTCCGCTCCCGGCCTCAAGATAAAGTTGCTGCATACCAATCATCTCACCGGCCAATGCTGTAGCTACAGCCAAATCCGGCTTATGGTCAGGCAGTGGTGTGGTGTTGCTCATATACTGAACAGATGTAATTTTGCCACAATCGAAAATCATATACCCGGTTGAGCGTACCGGAATATTGTATTGCTTAAGTTTGGGAGCTGCCATCACATGGTGGCCAATTAAAAAGTCGGGATTACGACCTGAAATAAGGTTCAGCATCATAAAAGCATCGGCTTTGGGGCTTATCTGGAAAGCATTTCCCGGAAAAATAATGATAGGCAACTGGGTTTGTTTACGAATTAAATCCAGTGTGTAATTGAGATTGTTAAATAATAAACTTCCGCCTACTAAAATATAATTCACTTTATCAATGCCGGAAGCACTAAAAAGGTGATCGATACTTTGCTCATCAACCTTGTCAGGATCGATAAGTATTGCCAGTTTTTTATCTTTCACAGTTAAACTACCCGTGTGCATAACATTCATTTTTTTTATCGACCACCCAGGTTAAAACCTGATCGCCCATTAACTCATACACTAATTCATGGTTAGTGTAGGCGTGTTCTGTAATAATAGAAGCCTCTATTCGTCGCTGTCCATCATTGCTAAACCCATGAATTAACAACTGTTTAGAAAACTCAATTCCTTGTTTTTTCAAAAGTTTGTACAAACTTTCTTTTGATGACCACAGCAATGTAGCATCGCGGGCTGGATACTCATCTGAGATAAATTGAATTTCTGACTCCCCGAGAAATCGCTTTGCGATGCGCAACGCTTTGGATTCGATCGTCTCTATGTCGACACCGCAAGGATACTTACTGTGCATTAAACACACATATTTGCGGGAATGTGCCACAGAGATAAACAGCTCCGGATTACTTAAATATGGAGCACCAACGCTATTGTAACTGATTGATTCTTCTGGAAAAATTTTTCGTAATAATATTCTTGTAGCTAAGAACTCCGTTTGCCGTTTTTCATTGGTAATATTCTCCAATTGTATTTTCTCGTCTGGTGTTAGCGTTAACCACGGCAGTAAATCAACAGGTGCTTCTGACAATTCCCAAAGTTGAATTGCCGTGTTTGAATTCAGCCATATTTGTTTGTCAAAAGGCATTATTCCCAGTGCAAAGTTTCTATTAAATGCTCAATATCTTTCCGCGCAAACTTTACCAGAGGGGCCAGTGAATCTTTATTTGGGGCAGCCCTGAAATAAAGTGCTCCACGAAGATAATGATTTACCGAGTCGGTAGCAACAAATTGAATATTAGAAGCTGCATCGCCCTTAATCTCATAAAGCACACCGTAAACACGCCTGCCGGGTTTCAGAAAAACCTGTTCTTCAATTGCATCGGCTTTCACGGTATGTCCATATACCATAGAATGTGCATCTTCGAGTAGCATTTTCAGATTATTATTAACTGCTTTATAACTCAGGTGAATTCTACCCCGGGTAGGTTTGATAAAAACATTTTTCCAACAAGGCTCTTGTGCATTTACTTGTTCTATGACAGAATACGTTCCAATTTCGAAGCTATAAGGACACGAATCCTTTAATGTCTTATATTCATGCTCGGGCAAATCAAACCGGATATAACCATTAGGTTTAGGGATATAATCGCCACCACATCCCATCATGAAAAATACTGCACTCAGAAGGATAAATACAATGGAACTATTGTTCATCTTTTTGCTCATGTAACGTAACTTTTACTTTCTTAATTCTACGATGATCGGCTGCTTCAATCTGCAAAGTAAAACGTTCATATTCGAATTTTTCGTATACATGAGGAATTTCTTCAGATTGTTCTAATATAAATCCTGCAAGGGTATCTGCATTAGATTCCTGGAATACAGCTCCCTGATAGTCGATAATTTTACAAAAATCATTCAAAGATGTTTTCCCTTCAAAAAGATAGGTTTTATCGTTTACTCTCACAAAATCGCTGCGCTGCTCATCAAATTCATCTGAAATATCACCCACTATTTCTTCCAAAATATCTTCGAGCGTTACAATACCACTTGTCCCGCCATACTCATCCACAACCACAGCCAAATGAATCTTTTTTTCCTGCAGCTCACCAAGCAGGTCGTTAATCTTTTTGTTTTCAGGAACAAAATAAGGTGGTCGTACCAGGCTTTGCCAGCTAAAACTGGACGATTTATCTAAATGTGGTAATAAGTCTTTAATATATAACACCCCTTTAACATCGTCGAATGTGCGCTGATAAACGGGAATCCTGGAGTATCCTGAATCCATTATCTGGTTCAACATGGATTGGTAATTGGATTTAATGTCTACGGCTACAACATCTACCCTGGGTTTCATTATTTCACGCACTTCGGTACTGGTGAAATCTACAATCCCTTGCAACATATCTTTTTCTTCGTCAAGATCTTCCTGTGTGAGCTCCAATGCATTGCTTAAGTCATCCATGGAGATATCCTGCTTTTTCTTAACCTTTTTATCCACAACAGAAGTAGAATAAATAAGGAACTGGCTTATTGGAGAAAAAACTTTGCTCAGGAAAAAGAGTGGCAATGACATAAATTTGGCAAAACCCAGATAATTGTGGGTGGCATAAACTTTCGGTATTATTTCGCCAAAAAGCAATAGAAGAAACGTTATTAATACTACCTGAATAACGAACCCCCACACCGGAGCCATCGAAAAATCGACCAGTGATAAGGTAAGATAAGATGATAAAATAACTATTCCCACATTAACGAAGTTATTGGATACCAGTATAGTTCCCAACAACTTTTTCGGCTGTCCTATAAGTTTTATAACCACCTTGGGAATGCGGCCCTCACTCTTCCGTAGTTTCCTGATATTATTGGGCTTAAGGGAAAAAAAAGCAACTTCAGACCCTGAAATCAGGGCTGAAGCTGCAATTAATATCACCAGGATCACCAAACCAATAACGGTTTCGGTGGTCATTGGAAAAAAGTCTATTTTAAAACTATTTACTAAAATCGTCGAATACGGTTCTGTTTCCAACTCCTAAATCGGTTTTAATTTAAAATTCAATATAATCTTATTGATTAAAATGGCAGGTCTTCCTCATCAGGCTGACTGTTATAGTCTGTTGATGGAGCAGGTTCCTGTGCTGCACTTGATGCTGCTGCACCCTGATTACTGTTGTCTGATGAGCCCTTACGGTCCAGCATCTGCATATTATCAGCTACGATTTCTGTTACATAACGGTCATTTCCATCACGATCCTGATACTTGCGTGTCTGAATTCTACCTTCAATATATAATTGCGAACCCTTCTTCACATAATCTTCTACAACTTTGGCCAATCCGCGCCACACAACTACGTTGTGCCATTCGGTTCTTTCGGTGCGCTCACCCTGTCGGTTTTTAAACCGTTCCGATGTAGCCATGGGAAAACGTGCAAGCGAGAGGTCATTTTCTAAATGTTTTACTTCAGGGTCTTTTCCTACATTCCCTACAAGAATTACTTTGTTTACTGACATAATACTTAGTTTTTGTTATACATAAAATTCATACAAAGTTATAGTAATTTTTTATCCTTATTCAAATAAATTTCAGTTAATCTTGAAACTGGATAGTCTTTTAGTGTGCTTTTGTTAATATTGAGGTTTAGTTTACCCGGCTCCTCAGATAAAGTAACTTTGACAAATGTGGCATAAATGTTCTGATGTGTTAAAACATGCTTTTCAACCGGAGATATAGTTACCTCATTTATAGCTTCTGGGTTTAAATACCATCGCTCAATTGCCATATTTAAGATTTCGTCGCCTGTAACCTGATTTGTCAACTCTATCATTGGAAACTCATAAAGGCCTTCCCATATATCATTAGGCCCTCGTTGGTATATATGCGTGTATTTACTTTTCAAAAAAATAAAATAATAAAAATAGCGTGTCCGCTTTTTTACCTTAACTTTTTTAACAGGCAGTTCTTTTTGCTTATTGGTTCTTAACGCTTCGCAAAAAACCGCCACCGGACATAGGTTACAAGCAGGATTCCGGGGTATGCATACTTTTGCTCCAAGCTCCATCATGGCCTGGTTGAATTCTCCGGGAGCATTTACATCCATTAAGTTTTCCGCTATATTTTTTAAGGTACGTATTACATCGGGCCGATCTATTGGCATATTGATAGCGTTTAGGCGGCTCACAACACGTTTTACATTTCCATCTATGGCCGCAACAGGCTCATTAAAAGCAATAGAAGCAATGGCAGCAGCAGTATAAGGGCCAACACCCGGCAACTTAATCAAGTTTTCGTAATTTTCCGGAAACACTCCATTGCATGATTCTACAATAACCCTGGCAGCTTTATGTAAATTTCTCGCCCGGGTATAATATCCCAACCCCTGCCACAATTTAAGAACCTCATCCTTATGAGCAGCAGCAAGCTTAAACACATCAGGATATCGATTTATAAAATTATGGTAATAACTCATCCCTTGTTCAACGCGGGTTTGCTGTAAAATAATCTCAGACAGCCAGATTTTATAAGGATCGGTAGTACTCCGCCAGGGTAAAGGTCGTCTATTATCATTATACCATATTAATAGTGAATGGCTGAAATTTCTCATCATGCAAAAATAGCATATTTACATTGGTTTTCGATAATCAGTCAGTCTCTGTCTGATACAAAACAAGCAGTTATCATTTGTATAAAAACCTGATTAATAAAAAGTTGTAACCAATATCTAATTCATCATTGAGTGCAAAACTGTTTTCGTAACAACCTATTAAACAAACATATAATTGGTCAGGAAAAATAAAATTGATAAAAAAAACATAAAAATAAATGGGTATCTTTCTTATTTCGAAATGAAAAGTATATATTTGCAGTCCGTTTAAAATTGAATTAGTAATTAATTGATAATAAAAACGTTTTAGCAATGACGAAAGCAGATATTGTAAACGAAATCTCAAAAAACACCGGGATTGAAAAAGTAACCGTTCAAAAGACGGTAGAAGCGATGATGGAAACCGTTAAAAGTTCCTTAGAAAAAGGTAATAATGTTTACCTAAGAGGCTTTGGTAGTTTCATCGTTAAGAAACGTGCTCAAAAAACTGCGCGCAACATTTCGAAACAGACGACGATTATTATTCCGGAACATTATATTCCGTCGTTTAAACCATCGAAAAGCTTTGTGACGAAGGTGAAAGAAAATGTGAAGGTAAAATAAAAAATTAGGAGTTATGCCAAGCGGAAAAAAGAAAAAAAGACATAAGATGTCAACGCACAAGCGTAAAAAACGTCTTAGAAAAAACAGGCACAAGAAGAAGAAATAATTTATTCCAATATTTTTAGACTACCGGAACCTAAAGGACAATTGTTCTTTAGGTTCTTAGTTTCCACCAAATTTCTTTAAACAAAGGTCTTGTGAGTACTAAGGAGTTAGTTGTAGATGTATCGCAAAGTGAAATTTCCATTGCGCTTTTAGAAGACAAAAAACTGGTTGAATTAAGTAAAGAATCTGCCAATAACCGGTTTTCGGTTGGTGATCTTTATCTTGCCCGGGTAAAAAAAATAATGCCCGGTCTCAATGCAGCCTTTGTGGATGTCGGACATAAACGCGATGCGTTTCTTCATTATCTGGATTTGGGTCCCCAATTCAGATCTTTGGCCAAATATTTACAAATTGCGTTGCAATCAAAGCCATTACCACCGTTAAGTCGATTCAAACGGGAAAAAGACATAGACAAAAATGGTAAAATTGGTGATGTTTTGAAAGGCGGGCAGCAAATAGTAGTTCAAATTGCCAAAGAGCCCATATCAACGAAAGGGCCCAGGCTGACCAGCGAAATATCAATTGCAGGTCGGAACCTGGTTCTTATGCCGTTTTCTGACAAGGTATCTATTTCTCAGAAAATCGACAATAAAGAGGAAAAAGACCGTCTTAAGAACCTGCTTACTTCCATTAGGCCCAAGAACTATGGAGTAATTGTGCGCACCATGGCAGAAAACCAGCGTGTAGCCGAATTAGATGCAGAGCTTAGAGAATTGGTGGAAAAATGGGAAAAATCAATTTTCAAGCTTCGAAAAGCCAGGCCGCCAAAGATGGTACTTGGCGAGGTTAGCCGCACAACAGCCATCCTGCGTGATATTCTCAACGACTCATTTAATCATGTTTACGTCAATGATGCGAATGTGTATAATGAGATAAAAAACTATATCGGAGACATATCACCTGACCAACAAAAAATTGTTAAGCTTTATTCAGGTAAAACCAACATATTTGAAGAATACAGTGTAACCAAACAGATTAAAACCTATTTTGGACGCACCGTGCCTATGAAAAAGGGTGCTTACCTGGTTATAGAGCATACTGAAGCACTACATTCAATAGATGTAAACTCAGGAAACCGGAATAAAGATGCCTCCAACCAGGAAGAAAATGCCATAGATGTAAACATGGTGGCAGCCGAAGAAATTGCACGCCAACTCAGGCTTAGAGATATGGGTGGCATTGTAGTAGTTGACTTTATAGACATGCAAAAAAATGAAAACAAGCAAAAACTGCTTGATTTCATGAAGCAGGAGATGGCAAAAGACCGGGCAAAACATCATATTCTTCCGCTAAGCAAATTCGGGTTGATGCAAATTACCCGGCAAAGAGTAAGGCCGGAAACGAATATTAGTACCATTGAAACCTGCCCGACATGTAAAGGGACTGGTGAAGTTCAACCACCGGTACTCATTGTAGATGAAATACAAGATAAAATCCGCTACGGAAAGCTTAAAAAACCTAAAGGTCGCATTGAACTCAGGGTGCATCCATTTTTACAATCGTACCTTACCAAAGGTATTATCAGCAAAAGATTGAAATGGAGGTTGAAATACAATAAAAAAGTTACCATTAAAGCTGACCAATCTTATACTTTTCTGGAATACAATTTTTTCGATAGCAAGGGCAATATGCTGAATCTTTAATTGCATGGTTTTTGATAGAACACTTTCGTTTTATCATTATATTCACCCATGTAAATTTGAAAATGTTTAGCTATGCGACGAAAAATTGGTAAACTATTACTCCTTGCATTATTTCTACTCCCCACAACAATTTACGCTCAGGTGCTTGAACCTGTAAAATGGAGTTTCAGCAAGAAGCAACTTGAAGAAAATAAATACGAACTTATTTTCAAAGCTGAAATTGAAGAAACCTGGCACTTGTATGATATGTGGCTTCCGGAAGGAAACATTTCGCTGCCAACGGTATTCTCTTTTCAAACCAGCGAAGGTGTTGAACTAATAGATTCCGTTAAACGACAGTCTGAAGTTCTGGAAGAAATGGATGAATTGGCAGGCGTTATGACACGTTATTATGCCAACGAAGCAATCTTCTCTCAAATAATAGAAATCAATAAACCTGATGATTCTGTAAAAGTAAGTGTGGAGTTCATGGTATGTGATGATGAGCAATGCCTACCTCCTACCGAAGAAACACATGAATACACTTTCCAGGCAGATGAAGCACAAGAAGCTCCAGCCGCCACGGGAAGCGATAAATCGTCGCTAATTGGTTTTTTCCTTTTAGCTTTTGCAGGCGGATTACTGGCCATATTAACACCTTGCGTATTTCCCATGATCCCCATGACCGTGAGCTTTTTTATGCACTCAGGAGAAAATAAAGCCAGGGCAAAATTTCAAGCTAGTATTTTTGGTTTTTCCATCATAGCAATATACACAATTGTTGGTACTATAGTGGCCGTCACACTTGGGCCCTCATTTGCTAACTGGCTAAGCACCCACTGGGTACCAAACATTTTATTCTTTATAATATTCTGGTTTTTCGCAGCATCATTCTTTGGAATGTTTGAGCTTACCTTACCCAGCTGGATGGTAAACAAATCTGATAAAAAAGCCGATCAGGGTGGTGTAGGTGGCGCATTTTTTATGGCATTAACTCTTGTATTGGTTTCATTTTCATGTACAGCCCCCATAGTAGGAACTATTTTGGTAGAATCAGCCGGAGGGCAGATACTCAAACCTATAATTGGTATGCTGGGATTTGCATTAGCATTCGCATTGCCATTCAGTTTCTTCGCATTTTTCCCAAGACTACTCAGCAACATGCCCAAGTCCGGCGGTTGGCTCAACTCAGTTAAGGTAGTACTTGGTTTTCTTGAACTGGCCCTGGGTCTTAAATTTTTGTCTGTAGCAGATATGACTTATCACTGGGGTTTATTAGACCGCGATATCTACATTGCTTTATGGATCGTAATTTTCACACTGATGGGATTCTATTTGTTAGGTAAAATCAGATTTGCCAATGACTCCGAAGTAAAACACCTCAGTGTGCCGAGATTATTACTTGTAATTGCCACCTTCACCTTCGTAGTATACATGATTCCCGGATTATGGGGAGCCCCACTCAAAGGACTTTCTGGTTACTTACCACCCATGAAAACCCACGATTTCAATATACAAAAAGTAGTGAGAGACAATGTTAAATTATATTCCGGATCTGCTCAAAACAATAATTCTGAAAATAAAACAGCTAACATGTTTCAGATGAGTGGGAAGTCTTCTGAACAATGCGAAAAACCAAAATATTCAGATTTTCTGGAGTTACCACATGGACTGGAAGGTTATTTCGATTATGAACAAGGGCTGGCATGTGCCAAAGCGCAAAACAAACCGGTTTTTATTGATTTTACAGGACACGGATGTGTAAATTGCCGTGAAATGGAGGCTAATGTTTGGGCAGACCCTAGAGTTCAAAAAATATTGAGAGACGAATATGTAATTATTGCACTTTACGTCGACGACAAGAAGAAATTACCTGAAGAAGACTGGTATACAAGCGAATATGATGATAAGCTAAAAAATACCATCGGTAAAAAATACGCAGACTTCCAGATATCAAGATTTAACGTCAACGCGCAACCCTACTATGTACTACTTGATCACAATGAAGAAATGCTCACTGAACCACGTGCGTATAATTTAGACGTAGAAGCATTTATAGAATTTCTTAAAACAGGTATTAAGAACTTTAAATCAAGAGATTAAGACGCAACACTGAGATGCATCACCCCTATTACTGATGCATCTCAGTTTTTTTATTGGTTCTTTGTGGATTGTTTTGTAGGCCATACAGCGAAAGTTTTATAGATTTGTAAGAGAAATTGCCGGGTAATAAAAATAAACCATGAACCAACTAAAAAAATTGCTTCTTGCAGCATGCCTGATTCTTATTGTTTCACAGGCTACAAAGGCAACTGAAACAGTAAATTTATGGTTGTTGGAAGATAGCATGCACATATATCAACCCAATGACATATTAAAGCAATTTCCATCACGTTTTACCCTTCTCGAATCATCTAACCTGAATTTTGGTCTTAGCACAAAAGAATACTGGTTAGTGGTAGATATCAAAAATAGTAGTACAAAAGAGTACAACGGTCGTTTGGTTGTTGATTATGGATTACTAAAAAACATCGCTTTTTATGAAATAAAAGGCAGAAGTGCCTACGAAATAAAACAGTCCGCCAGCTCACATGCCTATATTTACAATATTGTAGCCAACCCATATGCTAAGAGTCAGTATTTATTACATATTAACAGTGAAGGCACACCTACCGTATTACCAATAAAAATAGACAGGGTTAACAATGTCCTGCGAGATGAACTTTCTGATACCTTCCAATTGGGTAGCTTTTATGGAATTCTGGCTTTTCTTTTCCTCATTGTTCTATTGGTAAACCTGAGATCGAAAGATCATTTTTTCCGGCTCTTGTTTTTTTACGTTTTAACGGCGTTCATATTTTTCTCACTAAGAGATGGTTTTGCTGGTCGACTAAACTTAATAAATAACAGCATTGTAGAGTTTAGGTTAACACTTATTATATTGCCTTTATTGATTCCATTACTTGAACAGTTTTTAAAGAAATATTTCAGGGATCTAACAGTATCTTTCCATAATAAAAACAATACCAAAGTGCTGCATTTGTCTTCTGCAATACTCATCCTTATTTTAATATCAGGTTTACTTCCTTACAAAATTTTATATTTTTTGAGTGAAGCTTATGTATTATTTAGCATTCCTCTTATTGTACAACCTGTTCTAAAAATACAGAATTTCAACAAATTGACAGTTTTGTCTGTTCTCGGGTCCATGGGGCTTCTGTTTGCAGCCTTTACGATTGACCTGCTTCACAAGACAGGCATATTAGCCAACAACCCATTCACAATCAATGTATTAAAAGGAGGGTTTCTATTACATGTAGGCATTTTTATATTAGGTGCTATAGAGCGGTTTCAGGTCATGCGCACACGTGTATCAGAGTTCAACCGGGAGCTGAGTGATTTGGTAAGAGAAAAAACCGCGGAAATCAATCAGCAAAACGAAGAATTAACAGCACAAACCGAACAATTGGAACTCCAAAAAGAAGAACTTGAATCGCAAAAAGAAGAACTTCAAACCCAAAAGGAAATACTGGAGACCCAAAATACAGAACTGGAAAAACTCAATCTGGCAGCTTCCAACACAGAAAATGTAATTTACATTTTTAGTCCGGACGGTAAATTATTGTGGTTCAACGAATCTTTTTCGAGCCAACTGGGAATGTCTTTTAAAGCTTATCAACAAAGCAATAAACAAATCGACATACGCGATATTAGCGCTTATCCTGAAATAAAGTCAGTAGTAGATCGTATTTTAAATAAAAAGGAATCTATCACATACGAAACTCCCGTTACATTAAAGAGCGAAGAATCGTGGTTTCAAACTACATTAACACCCGTACTTGAAGCAGGAGACCTGAAATACATAGTTGCAATAGATACTGATATCTCCAGGCTCAAAAACTATGAAAAGAAAATCATAGAGCAGCAGGAAGATTTTGAAAAACAGAAAGATCTGGCAATCAGACGCCGTAAAGAAGTAGAGCTGCAACAGAGAGAAATTACCGACAGCCTGAATTATGCCCAACGCATACAATCAGCTATTTTGCCCACTGAAAAGAGTATGACCCGCTTTTTCCCTGAAAGCTTTATTTTATTTATCCCCCGGGATATTGTAAGTGGCGATTTTTACTGGTTCCATAGAATTGAGGACAAATACATTTATGTGGTGGTAGACTGCACCGGACACGGTGTGCCAGGCGCTTTTATGTCCATTATTGGTACTTATTTACTCAACAACATCATTATTCAAAATGACGAAACCAGACCGGCAGAAATACTCAAACAACTAAATAGAAAACTTAAAATTTCTCTTAAAAATACAGACCCCGACAATCAGACCAACGATGGTATGGATGTAGCACTGGTAGTAGTAGACAAAGCTAAAAACACGCTGAGTTTTGCAGGAGCCCTTCGCCCCTTATTCTTATTTCAGAATGGCAAATTTGTTCAGCAGAGAGGGGACAAAATCCCCATTACAAGCGCTATTGCAGGCAACACAATGGCCAACTATAATGAGTACAAATACGAAATCAATAAAGGTGATTCCTTCTACTTATTCTCCGATGGTATAGTAGACCAATTTGGCGGCTCACGAAACAAAAAATTCTTAACCAAAAGACTCAAACAAGTAATATTTGATGCTCAGATGTATAAAATGAATGAGCAGAAGAAAATTATTCAAAAATCCATAATGGGCTGGAAAGGAGACAACGCACAAATTGACGATATTTTAATCCTCGGAGTAAAAATATAATCTATCGCGTATTGAGTTCATAAATTTGTGGCAGACTCCAAAAGACTTCTAAACTATAATTATTTGTTTACTTCAGCTTCGGCAAAAGTTTTAAAAGCCTTCAGATTCTCAAGTGTTTGCTTTTTAAATGCACCGGGCATGAACCATCCCAACATTTTCATAAATCCCTTAAACCTGAATTCCTGTTCGGAAGTGTAAAGGGTTTTATCTGCACCAACTTTTTCAAATCGGCTTTCTGCAATGTTGTAAACACCTTTTGCTGTATAACTCACTACAATTTTTTCAGGCAGCTTATTTTCAATTATTTTTTCAATCATTGTAATTTCACGCTTACCCGTTTTAAAATGGTATTTCGCTTTCGCACCTTCCTTTCCATACTCACCTTCTAAAACTACGTAGCTTTCGAGCCCCTCCATCCATTTCGGATATTTCTCCGAATCCATGAATAATTCTACAACTTTTGCTCCTGGTAAATTAATTTCAATCTCGACAGAATACCTCATGTTGCTAAGTTATTTAATAGCACTAAATTAACGTAAAATTGCCTGAATAACAATTTTGTTTTGCCTAAACTCATGTTCACTTTTTGCTATTGACTAAATTTACTCATCAAAGCCACAAAACTAAACCCTGCATAAGCATAAGAATCAATTAATTAAATCCCTAAAGCGATTTGATATTGTGCTTAATTTATAGTTTACCACTCCAGAAATCGAAATCGGGTAGATTAAAGAAACATTGCTAATTTCTGTGTCGCGTACCTTCTTTTTGCCCCAGGACTTTAATCTTATTCAGCCAACGATCGATTTTTTCTGGTTTAGCCAATTTTATTGGTGAAAAAGTAGTGACTTTAACGGGTTTTACTCCACAAAAGTTCAGTATTCCTCTTTTCAGTGAATTTATAGCGGGCCGCTTATACATAAGTCTTGAAAACAATTCGGGTGTATCCATGGTTGCTATAATTCGGGCACTTCTGCCTTTGAGCATTTTATCCCAAAACAAGGATCCTTCACGATATTTGAAAGCAAAACCGGGCAAAAACACACGATCGATAAAACCTTTCAACAAAGCTGGATAAGTTTGCCACCATACCGGAAAAATAAATACCAGATGTGAAGCTTCTTTAATTGATTGCTGAGCCTTTATCAAATCAGGTTCGAGCGGAGTTTCAGCACGATAACCATATTCCAGATTTACCTTAAAACTGAGGTCACGAAGATGAATGAGTTCTACTTCTGCCCCTGCTGCTATTGCCCCCTCATAGTAATATTTTGCCATTGCGTGGCCCAGACTCTCTTTATCTGGATGGCCGTTGATGATAAATATTTTCATAAGAAGTACTAAAGTTTTCTGTAATTATTACATGGGTTTATAAATCCAAACATCATTTTTACCTGTAAACCGTTTGAATAAATATCCCAGAAGTGTAATTTCTTTTGCTATGGATGAATCGGCTTTTGTGATATTCTGGATAACTTACCGACCGCCGGCTCCACGCTCAACAGGTGCTTTGATTTCTACAGAATAGAATGAAAAAATACCAAGCGTACCAAAATAAACAGCAGCATCGAAAAAACGGCGTTTTACAATCTTTTCATAATTGGTTACATCAACCTCATTATCAACATTATGTACCTGCAACTGGTTCCAAAAAAGATATAAATCCTTGCCTTCAACCACAGTTTCGGTCTTTTGCTTCGTGCTATCGTAATCGCCGTGCGTTTCCCGGGTTACCGTACAAGAGAACGTAAAAAACATCAAGAGCACGGAGGTAATCAGAATGCGGTAATTCATATGCGCTAATATTTGGTGTCAAAAATACGAAAAAAATTGAAAAAGCAGAGAATACTTGAAATCAAAACATGGAAAACGGGTGATGCTTTTTCAAGTACTCCACGGCTTTTGTATTCACAAACGGTAAGGTTGCTTTTCGGCTTCAGAATAACCTATCGACTCATTTATTATTAAATAAAGCTATAATGCTTTGGCTATTGCAATGTAATATTTAATTTCTCAAGCGCATCAACAGCAGGAATACCAAATGCAACTCCTTCTACTCCAAATCCTTTTAATTTCGACGATACAACACCAATTACTTCTCCTTTTTTGTTCACCAGCGGGCCACCGCTATTACCACTGTTAATGCTTGCATCGGTTTGTATTAAGGTGGAATTATCCTTAGAACGCATTCCGGAAACAATTCCGCGCGAGATGGTTTGCGATAAGTCCTCAGCAGTTGGTGTTCCAACAGCATAAACCTCAGAAGCAACAGGAATATCTTCAACATCGCTAATATAAAAAGGAAGCAATCCGGAAGCATCGATTTTCAAGAGAGCTAAATCATTTACCTTACTCACTCTCACTATTTTTGCTTCATATTCAGACTGATCATTCAGAACTGCTGTCAAATCACTTTCATCAGAGACAACATGATAGTTTGTAATGATGTAACCATCACTGCTGATTATAAAACCACTACCAAATCCATCTTTTGACTTTATTGTAAGTGTTGATTTTATTGATTCAGATAAGTCAGATACATTTTCAGAAGATCTGGCTATAATTATTTTATCAAATGCCTTCTCTTTTTCTATCTCAGTTGTGTCATTTAAATAAAAATTCATTTTATCTGATTTAAAAAATTCGATAAGGCCGGTCTCTATAACATCCTTCATCGTATTTTTTATTACCCTGTCCTTCTTTTCGTAATCTGTTATAGCAAATTGTCCGGAACTGGTTTTAGTGGTTTGGGTGTAAATAGGCTTTTTATAATAATCCAATACCTCCCATTTTATTTCCAAATCAATGTAAATCATTCCTCCAAATTTGGCATAATATCGATTTGCAATATGATGGATGGTATAATCTTTTATAGTGGCATTCAGTAAAAGGTTATTGGAGTAACTTCTGGTTAAGACATTACCCGTGGTATCGATATACCCTTTCTCTTTTAAAAGATCATTTAATACATTGGAAAAAACTGTATTTTCAAGTTCTATTTCTTCTTCTACATCACTTGCTTCTGCACTCATTTTATTATCCTTTCTGATGTAATTTCTATATGTGGGGAAATACCTGTTTTTTACGTTGTTTTTATCCAGTTTTATGCTTACTTTATTAACCATTATATCTTTGGCGTCAGCTGTCTTTTCAGTTATTGCTGGCGTTTTTTCATAATTAATTATTTCCTTATCATAATTCCATGATTTTACACCTTTATCATAGAACGGGGGGTACAATAAAATGCCAAAAGGCACCCATGACAATATATGCAAAGGTGATTTCTTATATTGCATTATCACAATATGCTCATCCTTATACCCTTCTGATTCTATTGTGATCTGTTTTGGCTTTAAATCTCTTCTGAATAAATAAGCCCCTTTCTTCATTTCAGGCTTTTCACCATCTATCAGAATCTCATCTCCGTTTTGCTTGTTGATTGGAATCTTTTGATATTTTCCGTTTAGAATGCTAGCGCAATTCGAGAACAACATTGACGCGGTCACCAGGAGTAATAAAACTTTTTTCATTGTATTAATTATGATGTGGGTTAGTATTTTGTTTTAAAGAAAGCCAAAAATTCACAATTACCAAAATATTGATAAAATACTGTTTGCCAGAAATATAAAATTCAAATTTTTTAAAAAAACAACAACGAAAAACAGCTAGGTATCAGCTTTTAACAAACATACCAACCATTTTTAATGAGCAAATTTTTCTTCTTAAACATTCATTATCCAGAAGTAACAATCCCGATCTCACCAGAATTGAATTATAAATCTCGGGGACTAAGCATCATCTTTTTAATGGCTTCTGAACGGGTAAAGTTTGAAACACAATCATAACAATGGTAATTTTTCCTTATCGGCGGAAACGGGGCAAAAATCAACAGAGACAAGATAAGGTAAGGGAAATCCCATTTTCGGTCAATAGCGTACCCAAAACTCACATTAACAGATTTGCAATTGGGGCAGCTTACAACTTTACCAGAACTACCCGGATTGTTGTAATGTTCAACAACCTCCTTGCTCAGGTAATATTCAGGAGGGCGCCTCCGCAAATATTTAATTACGCTGCGATCGAAATCAAACAATTCGTAAAAAAACTGTTTCCAGGTAAAACTAAGCTTGTTTTGCTTCAGTTCGAGGTATTCTTTTTCTGTTTCAGCTATGAATTTCAAGTCTTCTTTTGATAGTTTCTTAGTAACAAACTTCTCAGGATTAGATATCAAATTAGGATGGCTACGTAATTTGGTTTTTGCATCCAATACCTCATTTTCTATTTGAATGGCTTTTTCAAACTCAGTCTGAAGGTGGTACGCTCCTATCTCATCGACCAACGTCTCCTGATCAATTAATTGAATAACCTTTTGGGCTTTTGCAAACTCCTTTTTTGGCACTTTAAGTTTCACTCCTCCAATAGCACCAGCCCTGAATGGATGTACCCAGGCAAAATACTCATCAAAAACGAAACAAGTAATACCGTCAGTCTCCAGCCTCCCTTTCATAATATAACAATCTATCGGCGAATTGCTAGAAAATAAAGTTAATAAACTACTCATCAATAAGCATATATTTCAGAAAAGTAAAAGTAATTATTAATTCATGAACTATGAATTATTTTTCTCAAATGAAAAGACAGCTTTCCCGTAAAAGTGACAATTGCACACTTGACATTTTTCGGCATTTACAATACTGAATAACAAAATCAGTGATAAGGTTAAAAATTGTGTAAACTTTCTCATATTTTTCATTTTATAAAATTTTGTCACAAGAAACCCAAAATACAAGCATCGAAAAATAGGTGCTTACCCTCAAATAACAAATTATCGACACGTTCACAATTTGTTAACTATTGATTAACAGGGAAAAACACAACAATCCATAACTTTGTAGATGAACCCCAAAAATTAAAGTATTATGAAAAAAGTTTTACTTTTTACCATTACAATTTTATTTGCCTTGACACTCATGGCACAAAAAAGTTTACCAGAAATGTTTCATGGTTCAAACAATCGACCAAAAACAGGAATTTTCAAAGCAAATGCCCAGCAAGGCATGGTTAAAATGGATAGCATGGTGCAGATGCTCGATTTAGGTGATGGCTTTCAGGAATTTTATATTGCGAGTTTTACCTATAACGACAACGGGCTACTCACGCAAAACATTGAATACCAAGCTGATTGGGAAACCGGAGAAATGCTTCCTGACTACAATTACAACTATTTTTATGATGGTGAAAACAGAATAGCCGAGCTTAACTATGAATGGGATACCACAACAAACGACTGGCAGTATGATGATAGCACCTACTACACCTATACCGGCGGACTAATTACACAAGAAGACTTTTTCTGGTACGACGAAGCCAACAGTGAGTGGGACCACGATTTCATCACCTATTATTACTACACAGCAAGTATGTTGGATTCTGTTTTAGAAACACAATGGACCGGTAGCGGTTATGACCCAAGTGAAATTACAAAGTATACCTATAATGGTGATAACGTAGCTGAGGAAATTGTGCAATATTGGGATGGATCCCAGTGGATTAATGACGATAAAATAGTTTATACGTGGGATGGTGAGCAATTATCAGAGTATATCGAAATGTTCTACAACACTGAATCTTCGCAATGGGTAAATAACTACAAATGTACTTACACCTGGGAAGCCAACAGCAACCTGAACGAACAAATTGATTATGAATGGGATGCAGAATTATCGCAGTGGGAAGAATTAAGCAAATTAGATGGCGTATACGATAATACAGTAGCAAGAGAAGATATGGTTTTACCCTTCAATGAAGGTGAAGAAGGAAATCCTCTGTTATTCTTCGCTCATAAAGTAGACAGCGTAACCATTTACCAGGTCGACACAGTCCAAAATTGGGTTCCTTTTGCTAAAATGAGTTTCCACTATTCCAACTTTGTGGGCATTTTTGAAACACAGGAAAATGCTTTTAGTCAATTGAGTATCTATCCCAACCCGGCAAAAAACCAAATCACAATAAAATCACCTTTTGATGAGCCAGTAAATGCAGATATTTGTGATGCATCGGGCCGCATTGTCAATAGTTTTTACCTGACCGATACCAACACAATAAACATAGAAGACTTATCTCCGGGAATGTATTTCATTAATGTTCGAAATACGACAAAAGCAATTAAAGCGCAAAAATTTATCGTGCAATAAAGAAAGATACTTCAAAAACAGGCTGTCCAATACCCGGACAGCCTTTTTTTATGTACTTTAGTTCAGATAACTTTCAAAAAATAATGCATTGAATTTGAAAATTGTAATTCGCACTTATTTCCTGACAATCATTGCTTGTCTTGTATTTCCTACAAACATGGCAGGTCAAAAAACGATGGACTTTCTATACACCGGGGTAGAATACAGTTATGGAGGAATCCTGCGGCATAGCAAAGAATTACCAGGCATTGGAAGTAAAAGAATAAACGGATTTACAATCACCCTGGGTCAATTACATACTTCAAAAGAAAAATGGGAACAATGTTTTTGTTATCCCTTACTTGGCACCGGACTGGCTGCATATGATTTTGGAGATACAAAAGTACTGGGTAAAAGCATAAACCCTTTTCTCTATGCTGCACCATATATCAACCCAAAAGGCAAGTTCCGAGTAATTCCCCGTGGTGGAGCAGGTTTCTCTTATGTTTCAAAGACCTTTGATGCAGAGAAAAACCCTGAAAACATATTTTTGTGGGTTTGGGCCTAAAAGCTCACCGCAATGTTGCCCATCTGATGTTAATTAATGCAAGCATTAGCATATAAAAACAAAAAATGCTTCCCTACTTATGTAAAGAAGCATTTGCAGTATATTCGAAAACACCTACATTGGTTGTTTAATATTAACTATTACCTTGTCCTTCCAAACCACAATTACGTCACTATCAATTAAACCATGCTTAATATTGACCAGATACTCTACTTTTGCACCCTCTTTTTTAACCTCTTTTACTGTAGGTTCTTTTAATTCATATAAATCCAGTGGCATTTCCTGTGCACTGTAACCATATTTTCCTGCAGCATCAATCATTGATCCAGTGGCAGAAATCTCATCCATAAAACTCTGCATTTCTGGCGAAACCATAGGGCCTCCCGAACAGTTAAAAGTAATAGCTGCAATAATCAGCATAAAATAATAAACAAATTTTTTCATAAGTGCAGTTTTAGTTAGTTATTGTTTCGTTACAAAATCACTGTAAAATACAAAATAATCCATACAATTAAAAAAGAACAGCTAATAAATTTAACATTTCATTAAACCTTTTTAACCATATGGGTTACTTACATACAAAAATGTTTATTTCACTCACCTATAGCAAGTTATTTATTATTTAATGGGGTATCTGATCATCTCCCGTAAAGTTTTATCTTTACGAAATGAAATATCCGGCAGATCAAATGGAATTTGAAGAAATGTTTAAATCGGAGCAAGCCTGTATTGATTACTTGGTATCAT
>NZ_JBSRDC010000028.1:0-32880 GCF_055145285.1 Salinivirga sp.
GCCATAACGAGTAGATTTTTAGCATTTTTCTGTAAGCGGCGGGGTTTTTTTTCCTACTTTTTTTGACCTGTAGCAAAAAAAGTAGGGTTATGTCAAAATTGGGTGCCCCATTGCACAAAACAGGAAAGGTATTAAATTTATTGATTGCTTTGTATAACAGCATTTGGAGAAATAACAATTTACAATACCGAAGCTCAAATCTGCTTACCTGAAATGATAGCCAAGACCAACACTAAGGATGCTGACATTCAAGTCAGACTCCGACTCCTCAGTCGGTATTCCGGGAGCAGAGGTTGTCATACTTAATTCATGATCGCCTAAACCGAAATACCCAACTTGTAAACTAATTCTTTTGGCGATCAGTAGTTCTGCCCCAACTTTAAACCCCACATTAAATGCAGGATCTGCACTTACCTTAAGCACATCACCCTCTATTTCAATCTCAAAATCGCTATAATTCAAATAATTGGCTGTTAATCCACCATTTAAAAGAATTTCAACACCCTCATGGGTATCTATGTAAAACTGGAGGCCGGCACTAAACGGAATATTGCGAAACTGCGGGAAATCATAATTTGCCTGTACACCAAAAGCTTCATCGAACATATCTTCCAGATCCTCCTGCACGTCTTGTGAAGTACCGTTGATAAAAAAATCTGCCGCAGCGAATGCGCCCATACCATAATCGTCTAAAATGTAATTAAATTTTAAACCCCCATTGGCTCCAATTCCGGCTCCACCTTCATCGTCATCGCCAAAATCTCCTACAGGGATAGACAAATTTGCATGGACATCGAACCACCTTTGAGCGCTTAAACCATTAGTAAATAATAATGCAATTACAAGAACAGTACTCCAATAAATTAGCTTTTTCATCTGTTTATAATTTTGATTTTAGTGGTCATATGGAGCTCGCCATGATGAATCAGATTACTGCCACACATGGTTTTTACTCCCATATAATCAATGCGCGTGCCTTGCTTCGCCGAAGCTATGCAAAGGCGCAGCCTCGCTCTGCTGAAGCTATGCGAAGGCGCAGTGTATTCTGTCAGCCAGCGGATCATGGCTCGGTGCATTTTTCAGGATTTAATTTTCAAAAATTACATCCAAAAATAGTAATCTTTTTCAAACCGGATGCATAATGTTGCTAATAATGTTGATCAAAAATATTAACAGCTACCGGTCTAACCATTTTTCAAATGTGGCAGCACGCTCCACACTCACCACGGCTTCTTCGGGGTCGTCAACAGCCGGGTTCATATTTAGTTTTACCCGTCCCCTGCTGCGCGTTTTTACATAAATTTTCTTTTCACTCCAGAATTTTCACAAACTCCTGTCTTCTACAGTCTATTTTACTATTCTCCTGCGCCGTAGCGTAATAAATAAGAAAATAAGCGCTACAATAGTTGCCAGGAAGTCTGCCAAAGGAAATGCAAGCCATACGCCATCAAGCCCCAGGTTATACACATTGGGCAAAATAAGTACAAGTGGTGTAACGAGCAACACCCACCGTTGTATGGCGAGCACAAAAGCTGCGCGTGGTTGCCCCATAGCCTGATGTGCACCCATGGTGGTCTGATAAATACCCATTAGCCACATCATTGAGATGATGATTCTTAAGGCTCGCGGTCCTTCCTGCATCAGATTTTGGTCTTTTGTAAACAGTCCGAAAATGGGCTCTGCAAATATTTGAAAAAAGATAATTGCCACGATACCATACCCTACAGCATACATAAAACCCAGCTTGATGGTCCTTTTGATGCGTTCCGGATTATCAGCTCCAAAATTATATCCCACAATGGGCTGCATCCCTTGATTGAGGCCGTACAGTGGCATTCCAAAAAACAAGGTGATTTTATATATTACACCAAACACGGCAATGGCCATATCACCACCCAGTGCGCCAAGTGTATGATTAAGCACCACATTGGCCACACTGCTCGATGAACGCATACCAAAACCTGAAAGACCCACAGATAAGGCCGGTTTTAAGACCTGTTTATTAAGTCTTAAACAACGAAACCTGAAGTTGATGGCATGATGTGGTTGCCTGAAATAGATAATTAGATATATCAGCGTAGCAAATTTACCGGTAATTGTAGCCAGCGCAGCACCTTGCATCCCCATCTGTAGTGGAAAAATAAAAATATAATCGAGCACTACGTTCACTACAATACCCAAAAGCATGGCATTCATAGCATCCCGTGCATTACCTTCGGCCCGGAGGTAATTGTTGGAGCTCACACAAAAGGGAAACCACAACATGCCAATAAACACAATTTTGCCATAATCGTGGGCATAAGGCAAAATTGTGGGTGTAGCTCCAAAGGCCCGCATAATGGGGTCTGTAAAAATAAACCCAACAACGCTGAAAAATGCACCTACTATGATAACCAGCAAAAAGCCATTTCCGGCAGTTCTGTTTACTTTTTCTTCCTCTTTCCGGCCAAGCTGCCTCGAAATGAGGGTTCCGGTGCCAATACCAATCATGTGTGCAAAAGAAGATACAATAGCCATAACAGGTAATACAATTGCAACACCTGCAATACCCTGTGCTCCAATACCACGACCGACAAATATTGTATCCACAATATTGTAGATTGCATTAGCAAACATGGCAATCATGGCTGGAAAAGAAAGTTTGAGTAACAACCTGTTAATATTAGTTGTACCCAGTTCTTTGTGTTTTTCTGGCATTTATATTTTCTAATTAACAGAAAGCAAAGATAAAAAACCAATGTAAAACAAATAAAAATTCACCCACAAGAACGAACAAAAGCAAACAAATATAAACAATAGAATGGCAAATTTGTAAGTAGTAGTTGCGCAAGATTATAAGAGCAGAAATAGCAAATATTTAAAATTTATGTAACTTGCACAACTTTTAAAATCAAGAAACAATGGCAGATGATATTATATTAGTAGACAAGAATGATAACCAAATAGGAACGGGAGAAAAAATGGAAGTACACCGCAAAGGGATACTTCATCGTGCATTTTCTGTTTTTGTGTGGAACAAAGAAGGACATTTGATGATGCAGCAGCGGGCCAAAACCAAATATCACACGCCCGGCCTTTGGAGTAACACGTGCTGCAGTCATCCCAGACCCGGAGAAACTGTTGAAGCGGCATCCAAAAGAAGGCTTGAAGAAGAAATGGGCTTTAATTGTGACCTCAAAGAAGAGATGAGCATTATTTACCATACACAATTCGACAATGACCTTATTGAGCATGAATTCGACCATGTTTTATTTGGCCATTATGATGGCACACCTGTAATAAACCCGGAAGAGGTTCATTCATGGAAATGGATGAGTATAAACGACCTTCATCGCGAAGTTCGTTTGCACCCTGAATCTTATACCGTGTGGTTTCGAATTATTATCGACCGCCTTCGAAATGAAAATGTGATATAAAAACAAAATACCCGGTCAAAAAATTACCGGGTATTTTTTTATAGGGCTTTTTTTAAGTTAAACATCTAAAGATTTCAGCCAGCTCACAGCTTCCTCCCGCGATTCAAACCTTTTGTTGAGAAACTTACTCTGGTCACGTCCCTTAAGAATATTGTCAACTGCAAACTTCACAAAAGGATCTTTTTTAGTTATGGTAGCTGAAGCTCTGTATCCAGCTTTCTCAGCCTGAGGTAACCATTCTTCATTCAGCCATTGCTGGTCTTCTCTTTTAAAAATTACCGCTCTGGAATTGTCAGTTAGTACCTTCGAAGTATTATGGTCCTGCAGTGCATTGATTGCCAGCATGCAGGCACTCCTAAAATTCTCACTTTTGGGAGATCCAAACCATTCTATTACTACAGCCTGAATATCTTCATCAAAATGAATATGGCAATAACTGGTATTCAGGTATTCCTGGCTCATAACAAATTAATTACTTAAAAATTGACGTATTGCATTGTTAAAAGCCTCTGCTTTCTCAAATGGGAGGAAATGGCCGCATTTGGGCAACATAACAAGCTTGCTATTGGGAATTTTCTCATTTCCTATTTCAGCAATATCCTTGGTCCAACCGGGATTTAGGTAACGATTAGGTATAAGATTGTCGTTCTCGCCGAAAACGATTAGCGTCGGTTGCTTAATCTGCTCTAACTTATCAATAACAGGCTCATTGACCATGCCGTTTACCGATTGGGCGACTGTATAACAATAATGGTCAAAATCTTCAGCACTACGCATAGCCAGTCTATCGGTAATGATAAATTCGGCATCATCAGGCATATTGTAGAAATTGTAAGCAGCATTGGTCATAATGCTTTCGGCCGTGGTCTTTTTTACGCCGGAAAGGCTCATAACTTCCCGAAACCACTCTTTTTGGCCCTCTGTAAACCGTTCAAAACCTGCAGGCGAAGCCAATACCAACTTTTCTACTTTCTGCGGATACCGCAATGCTGCTACCATTGATATTTGTCCTCCCATACTGTGCCCGGCCAGCACTGCTGACTCAACATTAAGCTTATCCAGCACCTCCATTACAACATCGGCATAGTAAGTCATGCTACCATCATGTGGTAATTTGGTTGATTTTCCATAGCCTGGCAAGTCAATTGCAATGCATCGGTATTCCGATTTTAAAGCACTTATATTTTTTTCCCATGCGCGCAGATATGTACCAAGACCATGAATGAACACAATGGTTTCTTTGCCACTGCCCTCATCTACATAAGCAATTTCCTGGTTGCCTGAAATTTCCACATACTTTACATCAAAAGGATACTGCAAATCCTCACGCATACTGTCCATTGGCGTTAGGTTCTTGTATGGACTACAGGCGGTAAAACTCATAGCAAGCATGAGTATTAGCGGCAAGGTAATTTTTATTGTATTTTTCATCGTTTGCATAAGGATAAATTTTAAAACATAAGCCATTTAAACACTATAAAAGCGGTCCACGGGTCAACTGGTCTTTCATCATTAAAGGTACTGTTCACATCAGCCCCATAACGTGCATCGTTGCTATCAAAAAAGTCGCCCAGACTCATATATGCGCCGTGAAGTTCGAGGCTCATAAAAGGTCCGAAATTATAAGCTACCACACCATTGACTTCGGCACCCAGGTTTTTTCCTCCGCCTGCTGGTTCAGCCACACTCATGGCATACGCAGCGCCAACTTTTACATTTAATTTGTGTGGTATCAGGTCGCGCGCAGCATTAAAGGTGCCGCCAAAAAGCCCGTATCCCATATTTGAAAAGTCGGCTACAACAGGTGTAAACCGGTTCACCACATTACCATGCGGAAATAACAAATGCGCTCCGCTACCAATAAAAACGTTACCTGGTGAGGCCCACATATTGCCGGTAAGTACGCCATTATAGGTTTTATCATTTAAAGCATCGTCGTCGCCACTGGCATAAATCACATCCACAGAAATCATATCATTTTTGGTTTGCCCATAGCGATAACCGGCGCTTAAATTAGCACCAAATCCTGCAATATCGGCACCCTTTTCCCAGGTGCCCTCATTATCGATTTCCGCAAGGCCATAGTTATAATTGAAAAAACCGTTCAGGTAAACACGGTCCATCATGTAATCGGGATTGCGGCTAAAGAATGTTCCAAACCAAAAAATGTCAGCGCGGTATGGTTTATCGCCAAAATTGAATTTAAAAGTTCCGTTGTAAGCATTGAGCTGTGTAGCATTGAGCCCCTGACCCAAAATAGACACGCCCCCTTTGCCGTTTGCCCTGTCGCGTACATAATTGACAGATCCACCCCAGCGCCATTGCTTTGTGAGGGTTTTCTCGAAAAAGAGCTCACCCATTGACACATCATCATTTTCCTGTATGAGTGATTCATAAAGTTTATAGAACCCGGCTTTAAGGCGATAATAATCGTCATCGTAGCGAACCGTTAACCCGACACCTTCAGTTCCCCAATATCCTAAACGATAACCAGTAGCCAGCATTTTATCTACTGTAGTGCGGTAGGGATTATACGGAGAGTCATACATGCGTTGAAGACCAAGGTTAATAAACCACCCTTTAGCAGGGATAAATTCTAATTCTACGTTTTGGGTTTGCAGGTTTACCTGATCTCCTGAAGGAGCTGAACCAAAATTACCTCCGGTGCCGTAGGCCACATCGCCCCATGTCCAGTCTATTTCAAATGAAGCTCTTAAAATGGCCTTCCCATTAAAAAGCTTGGGTTTATAAATGAAAAAAGGTAAAATACGCTGTTCAAAATATGCAGACGTGAGCGAATCGCTTGTATTTGTAGAATTTTGCCCAAACATACGACCAATCACCTGCCCTTTGAGCAATGTGTTATTAGGATGAAAATTGGACACAACCCCCTGATTCAGGAAAAATGCAAGAAACTGAAACTCATCCTCATGTTCGCGCGGAAGATCATATTTAAAAACCTGCACTGGTTGTTGCTGCGCCCGCACAGGCTTCACGACCCATAATACCCCGAGCAGGGCAATAAGCAGAATTAGATAAAAACGTCTCATAGATTAAATATTAAGTGGGGTTTGCCATCAGGTGTGTATAAACCGGCATGGCACTAAAGGTATAGAAAATCTAAAAAAACATTTAAAAAAGTGGTTATGTGCCCTCAAAGAAGACACATAACCGCAAATGTTTTTTTATTAGTTCAATATTAAGAACTTTTGAATATTTGAATCGCCTAGCTCACCATTATTCGATGATCCGAAACCTCCTGAGGGGGTTGGTGGAGTATTACCGATGTCTGGCTCAGTTTGTACAACTTCATATTTCAGATCAAATCCATCTCCATTGGGCACTACTTCAAATATACCTTCGCTTGTAATTGCGCTTGGAGTACTCTGATTAAGCACAATCGTATAGATGTTACCCACATCAGTTTTGGTTTGGGTATATGTACCGGTATACTCTGTTTCAACACCATCCGGGTCATAACTTTCCACCAAATAGGTTTGATCGCTATTGAAATTGGCATAAATAGAATCTACATTAAAATAAGTAGCAAGCAAAGGTGCTACATTATTTCCAGAAGAATACCACTCTCCAATTATACCTAGTTCAGCCAGCTGAACGGTAGCCATTTGGTCAGAACTCATGGCAACGCCCGCTGAGTTATAGATAAATAAAGGCTCAATTGTAATTACTTCTTCACCATTTGCTGGCTCAGTGTAATTGATCATAATTTCAGCAATTTCGGCTCCTGCAGTATGCTCTACAGTTATACCATCCATCACAGCAGTACCGCCGGCAAGCACCACGGCAAAACTATTAGCTGTCAATGGTTCTGTGGCAGCTTCATCACCATAAACACCTTGTGTAAATGTCACTGAAACGGTTAGGTTATCTCCGGACAAATTTGCACCTGCAAATTCAGGTGGGGTTGATGTATCCTCATCATCATCGTCGTTACAACTGATGAAAACTGCGCTTGAAAGCAGTGCAATCATCATTAAATCAAATAGTTATTAGTTTTAAATAATCTTCTTATACAAATTTAACATGTTCTTAAAGCTAAAGGTACCTCTTAATTGGTTTTAACGGGCTGACTTAACGAACACAAAACACTCATAAAAAACATAAAACCCTTAATTTCATAATTTTAAAGCAAACCTAAAGAGGCCTGACCAGTATAATAAAAGTTAGCCCCAACGTATCACATTTGCGGCCCAGGCATAGCCAATACCTGCAGCGATCATAGATATAACACTTCCTTTCTTTATCTTTCCCTGTTCCAAACCCAAATGCAACGAAATAATCTGATCAATTTGTCCTGCATGGCCATACTGACTCAAATAAACAGTTTGATCTTCTGCCAAACCAAGCTCATCCAGCATTACCTGATGCATAGACCGCTTAAAATGCAATACTGCGAGATAATCAATATCACTGCGCTCATACCCGGATTTACTCAATGCTTTGTCGATACAATGCATCCAGTTATGCATTGAGACTTCGTTGAGCCTTTCTTTCATATGTTGCGGATTCATCAATGTTAAAGATTTGTAGGCTTTCCTCACATTTTCGCACGTTATGGGTTTTTCTGTTCCCCCGTATACTACACCTGCATCGCGTGCCATAGAGCCATCGCTCATTACATGCGATTCTAAAAGCTGATTGTGCTCATAACCTTTCTTCAGAATCAAAGCGCCTCCGGCAGCTGAAAGGTTATACATCATTGACATGGTTTTGTCGGTATAATCGACAAAATCGCCATTCCGATATCCGCCTGCAATCATTACAGTGTTTATGCTTTCATCGGCCAGCATCATATCTCTGGCCATTTTCAGCGCACTAATGGTAGAACAACAACGCTGCTGAACATCAATAGCCCAGGCTTTACGCGCTCCTATCTGCTCCTGAATATAAATTCCTGATGTGGTAAGCGGATATTCTTTCCACTCTTCACCTACGCTCAACAGCAAATCGATCTCCATTGGATCAATATTCGTACGCTCCAGGGCATCTTTAGCCGCCTTAGCGCCCATTTCCTGGGTGCCATCATGCTCACCCGGGATTACTTTTTGTTCTATCCCAAGTTTTTCACGCACAGCATCAGCAGTCCACATACCATTTGTCGCAGCTGCTATTTCTTCAGCAGACTGCCGGCCCGCTGGTAGATAAATGCCATACCCGACAATTCCAATTGCTTTATCTTTATTCATGGTAAAAGGTATCTTTAACAATTATTTGTTTATGCTTCTGTTTTTTCCTGATCGCGCAACGCTTTGCGATCTATTTTTCCGGCATTATTCACTGGCAATTGTTCCAGAAACCTGATATATGCAGGTGTCTTATATTTGGCCAGGTTCTTAAGACAATAGTCGATGACCTGTTTTTCGCTCAAATCACTTCCACTCTTTTTTACAATAAATGCCTTTCCGGTTTCACCCCATTTCTCATGCGGCACGCCAATAATTGCTACATCCCGCACATCATCTAATTGCCTGATTAAATGCTCCACTTCAGCCGGATACACATTTTCGCCGCCTGAGATGTACATATTTTTTATGCGATCTACCACGTATAAATAACCTTCACTATCGCGCTGCATTAAATCACCTGTATGAAACCATCCATCGATAATAGTTTCCCGAGTCGCCTCTTCATTTTTCCAATATCCGGGCGTTACCGTATCAGATTTAATAATTAACTCGCCAATTTCATCACTACCCACTTCTTTGCCTTGTTCATTGACCAGCTTTGTGTGGTAGAAAAAATTTGGCGTTCCGATGGATCCCTGTTTGCGAATGGCATCACTATGATCGAGGGAGGTGACATTGGGGCCTACTTCCGTAAGGCCATATCCCTGACGGACCGGCACACCTTTTTTGTCCCAAATCTTGATTAAAGGAATGGGCATGGCTTCTCCGCCAATTACGAAATAACGTATCCTGCTCAAATCGGCTCCTTCAAACTTCGTAGACTCAACCATCAGTTTCAGCATGGTAGGTACGCCCCAGAAGATGGTATGTTTATCTGTCTCCATTTGTTCCAAAACGGCATCGGCATCAAAATTCCGCATAAGTAAGGTGTATGCTCCATGCAGCACAAAAGTGGCCAGTAATACATTCCAGCTGCCGGTATGGAAAGGTGGAGCGCAATTTATGGCCCGGTCGGCAGAGGTGATATCTAACCGAATTTCCGTATTAAGACTATTCCACAATAACATTTTGTGGGTATACCTTGCTCCTTTTGGAAAGGCAGTTGTGCCCGAAGTATAAATCAGAAAAATGGGGTGATTCTCGTCAAATTTATGATTCCCGGAATAATCAATAGTTTTCTTTGCCTTAAAATCATAATGCATCTTATCCAATTTCTCCATCGGCAAACGGTGCTCTACAGCCTCGAATGCTGGTGCTTGCTGAATTTTATCGGCAAAGTGCTCCTCCCATATCACCAAATCAGGATCACTGTCGGTGAGCATAAAATCTAATTCACGCGATGTAAGCCGGTAATTTAATGGAACCAATGTAAGCCCGGTTTTTTGTGCTACAGAAAAAAGCACCATGTATTCCAAATTATTCTCAGACAGCACCGCCACTCTGTCGCCTGTTTTTAGTCCCAGGTCATCTATAAAATATTGCGCTGTAAGATTTGCCAGATGATTTACCTGTGCGTAGGTATATTTGCGACCGGTTTCGTATTCTTTAAAAGCGGTTTTATCAGGATTGTAAATATTCCATTTATTGAACCAATCAAAATATTCCATATTATAGTTTCTGTTTAGCGATCTACTGTTGGTACGTATAGTTTCACCAATATTTTAAACTGCACTGTTAATTTGTTTGCGTAATGTGCTGCGATGTACAGCAATTCCTACAAGTGTACTTAAAACAATGGCAGTTGATGCAGCAATTGCCGGATTACGCACTGCTCCTTGCAGATATTTGGTAAAAAAGCCGAAATTTAGGCCATAACTTTCAACCAAAATAGGCAAGATGTAATATACACTAAAATGCACAAAAATTGAAGTTATTGTGGCAGCCAAAGGTGCCCGGTAATCAACTTTTTTGAGAAAAATACCAAAAAGCACCGGAATAAAGGCAGCTGAGAAATAAGCATACACCCCATTTTGCGCCAAAATACCCACACTAAGTTTCGGGGAAACTATTTGTTGCCACGAAATCATGATGGTAATGGCTGCCAGCCCAATGATAGCCAATTTATTAATAAACATGAGCTGCTTTTCACTCAAAGACCTGCGGCTAAGAGGTTTTACAATGTCAGAAGTTATGGTAGTTGATACAGATTGAATAAGTCCCTCAAGCGTGGAAAGACCGGCTGAAATGAGTCCCAAAATAACAATCAGACCAATTAATACAGAAACCCACCCCTGTGAAAAAGCAGCCACCACATATGCTGGAATAATACCGTCGTTTTTCAATGCCTCTCCCTGAAAAGTCAGATCAGGAAATGTAAGGCGGGCATACAAGCCAGCAAAAGCCACAATAAAAAACAACACTTCGGCAGAAACGGCAACTGCCAAAAATTTATTAACCTGTTTTTCATCTTTTAGCAACAGCGATTTGGTAATGATGTGTGGTTGCACCACCACGGCAATACCGACCACAATTTGTGCAAAAATAATTTCGTAGAAATCACGGAACAGCCAACTCTCAGGGTTAGTAGGCTTAACCAATAACGGATCAATGTTGCGCAATCTTTCTACAAAAGCATCTATACCGCCCTTGAAATGCTCATAACCAGAAGTGAGGAGAATAACAGCTACAACCAACATTACAATAGCTTGTATGGAATTAGTATAAACCATGGAATTAGCTCCTCCAAACATCATGTATCCAAATACAAAAGCCACCAATCCGATGAGCACATACATTTCGCCTATATCAAGTGCTTTGGAAAGTACTTTGGTGATAGCCACTACTATTAAAACAATGAAAGTAATCATCAATAATGAAAGAAATGCCATCAGCAAAGAATAGGTCTTACTGCTGTATCGGTCACCAATCCATTGTGCGAGTGTAAGTGCCTTGATTTTTTGTCCGTATTTGCGAAAACTTTTTGTCAGCACAACCAATGAAACCATGGCTGCCAAAGGAAAAAAGACGCAAAAAGACAGCACTCCGCTAAAACCATAATTGGCTATAAATCCGGGGTTCACCACAAAAGTGGCTGCGCTTGTAATGGATGCTGCTAACGAAAGGCCAACAGCCGTTGGAGAGAACTGAATATTGCCTACTGCAAAGTCAGCAATAGATTGGGTTTTGAGGGCCCCCCTGATAACGAAAAATAAGATGGCTCCGATATATAATGAAATTAAAATCCAGGTTCCGATAACAAATGATTGCGTATCCACGGTGTAAAATTTTGATTATTAATAAATAAAGCTTGCTCCTGCAAATGCCAGTCCTCCTCCCGAACCAATAAACATAAGCGAATCGCCCCGTTTTATTTTACCGGCCTGTAAGGCATCTTCAAAAGCCAGCGGAATGCATGCAGACCCTGTGTAACCATAATAATGCATGCTGGTTTGAGCTATTTCGCGCGGTAATTCAAGGCGGTCCATCGTTTCTCTTATGCTGTTGATATTGATTTGTGTGAGGAAAAACTGTGCATATTCATTCAGTGGCGTTTCCGTTTTGCTACTGAGTTCCCTGGCAATTGCCGACCATGTTTCCGGGTTAATTTCCGGTGGAAACTTTTTAGCAATTTTAAGCAAATGATCTCCCTGGTCAATAACTTCTTTAGTTACAGGCTGATGGGTTCCCCCGGCAAAAATGCCCATGTAATCGTGATACTGACCATGTGTAATGAGCCGGCTTGCCTGCATACCACGGGCACTATCGTTTTCAGCTTTAAGGATAAAGGCCCCTGCTCCATCAGCAAACAAATTGGCTGTTTTCTTATCCAGTTTATTGATGTATTTACTCATGGCATAGGCGCCTATAACCAAAACTGTCTGGTATTGCTCATCGGCTCTGATGTATTTAGCGCCAATATCGAGTCCGGTAACAAAACCGGCACATGCAGTATTGATATCAAAAGTACCGGCATGCTTAAGTCCCAGCATATGTTGCACCTTCGAAGATGTAGAAGGTGAAATAAACTCTGGCGTATCTGTAGAAATTATCAACAAATCGACCTCTTCGGGCTTCACATTACCGCGTTGCATTGCCTGACGGGCTGCGGCTGCGGCCAGATCAGCTGTGGATTCATTTTCGGCACACCACCGGCGCTCATATATCTCCACAAACTCCTCCAGCCAGTCGCTCACATTTTCGCCCAACAGCTCATCAAAATACTTATTCGATACAACCCGTTCAGGGACGTACATGCCATTTGAATGTATTACTGCATTTTGCATGTTAACAATTTTAAAGTTAGCCTAAATGTGGGTAACGCTTTTTAGGCATTACCCTGATCAAGTATCTATTTGTTAAATGGTCATTCCGCCATCTACACTCAGTACAGCACCGTTTACATAACGTGCCTCATCGCTGGCCAGGAAAAGATATGCATTGGCAATATCTTCCGGTTCACCTAGATGACCTAAAGGCACCTTGCTTTGCATCATTTCAAGCACATTCTCCGGCATTTTGCGCACCATATCTGTCATAATAAAACCCGGCGCCACTGCATTTACAGTAACTCCTTTAAAACCTAATTCCCGGGCCCATGTTTTAGTCATTCCAATAACACCGGCTTTGGTGGCCACATAATTAGTTTGACCAAAGTTACCGTATAATGCAACCACAGAAGAAGTATTGATGATACGTCCCGACTTATTTTGTGCCATTTGCACACCAATAACTTTGGTACAGTTAAATACACCGGTCAAATTCACGTCAATCACTTGTTGCCATTGCTCGGGAGTCATTTTTTTCAGACTGGCATCGCGTGTAATACCTGCATTGTTTACCAGAATATCGATCTTGCCTGTTTCAGATAAGATCTTGTTAGCAGCTTTTTCCACTGCGTCAAAATCGGCTGTGTTCACATTCATGAACCGGGCTTTACCGCCATCCTTGTTAATATCATCTGCAACAGCCTGTCCTTTTTCACTGTTGACGTCCCAAATAATTGTATCTGCTCCTTCGCGAGCAAATTTCTCAGCTCCTGCCTTTCCAAGTCCGTCTGCACCACCAGTAATGATGGCTACTTTATTTTCTAATCGTTTCATAAGTATATCTTTTTAATTTTTCTGAATAAACGTAATTAAAAGGTTTTTAAATTCTTCAGGTTTCTCTATAAATGGAGAATGTCCCGTTTCCTGCATTTCAATTTCTTCGAACCTTCCGCCCTGCCGGCTATATTGCTCCAACACATAGCGAGTCTGACTTACCATGGGTTGTGGAGGGTAAACCTCCTCCCCGGGATAGCCCGGCAAGAGTCCTATTTTCCCCAATGTACCGGGATCAAATGCAGACTGATCACTTACAACCTCATCATGCGAGCCTCTAATCCACATCACATCAGGTTTATCTGATGTCTGTATAAAGACATCCGCTTTTCCAGCCAGATATTTCGGCGATGCTGCATTCATGGGTCCAAAAATACCCGGACCAACAAAAGGAAAGTTCGGACTTTTATGAAAATCTCCGGGATAAAACTGATCGCCTGTTTTTTCCTGAAAAAGGCTTTCAAGCAATTCATCCACATTATCAGGCACAAAAGGAGGTTTCCAGTAATAACGATTCAAAACAGCTTTAGGGCTGGCATTGGCATCGGCTAAACTACGGTCTTTAGCAATCAGTCTCTGTAGAAAATCAGGGTTGACTATACCCCCACCCGACCCGGCAAAATCTGGCATACATGGCATGCCATTTATCCCCTTTGTTCCACCAAAACCATAAGGCGAAGCGGGATTAACCAGGGTTAAAGATTGCACTTTTGAAGCATAATCTGCCACAAGCGAGAAAAGCATACCTCCCCCAAGCGAGTGGCCCACGAAATGCGCACGATCAATATCTAATGTTTGCATCAAAGCAACAATATCATCGACATAATCAGCAAAACCCTGCGTAGCGTCGACAACAGCAGCTTCGCTATGTCCAAAACCTCTCAAATCAGGAGCGATGGCACGATAAGATTCGGGCAATCGCCCCATCAGTTTCTTCCAAAAAACCGATGAAGAACCATTACCATGAATAAAGAAGAGTACCGGCCCATTGCCGGCCCGTTCCAGGTAATGTATCTTTATACGATTGGTATGCAAAAAATGAGGTCGCACCATAGCTAAGCCAGGTTAAGTGTTATGCATTTACATTTTCAATAATAAGAGCTGAACCTTGCCCACCACCGATACAAAGCGATGCCAGACCGGTTTTTACATTGCGCTTTTGCATTTCATAAATAAGCGTGGTGAGGATGCGTGCTCCTGAAGCGCCAATAGGGTGTCCCAGGGCAATGGCACCACCATTTACATTCACAATGTCGGGATTCAACTTAAGGTCTCTTACTACAGCAAGCGATTGCGCTGCAAAGGCTTCATTTAATTCAATAAGATCCAGATCTTCAACTGTCATGTTCGCCCGTTCCAGAGCCTGACGTGTGGCAGGTACAGGTCCGTATCCCATAATTTTAGGATCCAGGGCCGCATTGCCATATGATTTTATACGCATAAGCGGTTTTAAACCTAATGCTTTGGCTTTCTCAGCAGACATTACAATGAGCATAGAAGCGCCATCGTTGATACCCGATGCATTGCCTGCTGTAACCGAACCATCTTTCTTAAAAGCTGGTCGCAGCTTGCTCAGTTTTTCGGCAGTTACACCATGGCGCGGGAACTCATCTGTGTCCATAACAACTGGCTCTCCTTTACGCTGAGGTATAGAAACAGGGGCTATTTCATCTGCAAAACGTCCACTTTTTTGGGCTGCCTCGGCTTTTTGCTGCGAATTGGCTGCAAACTCATCTTGTTCGGCACGGCCAATATTCCATTGCTCTGCAATATTTTCAGCTGTTACGCCCATGTGGTAATCATTAAAGATATCCCACAAACCATCTTTAATCATGCTATCCTCTAGTTGTCCATGTCCCATTTTATAGCCAAAGCGTGCCCTTGGTAGCAAGTAAGGAGCATTAGACATGCTTTCGGTACCTCCGGCGAGTATAACATCAACGTCGCCCAGGGCAATAAACTGAGCTGCCATAATAACCGTACGCAAACCCGACCCACATAATTTATTAACAGTCATAGCAGGAGTGGTTTCTGGCACTCCACTGTGAATAGATATCTGACGGGCTACGTTTTGGCCCTGACCTGCTGACAAGATATTGCCAATTAGTGTTTCCTGTATCTCTTCGGGAGCAATTCCTGCTCTTTTTATTGCTTCTTTTGCTGCATGCACACCCAAATCAACGGGACTTAAACCGGCAAATCCTCCTCCAAAAGTACCGATGGCTGTACGGGCAGCAGAAACTATTACAACTTCTCTCATAATTTTCTAAGTTTTAATTTTGATGTGAAATAAGTGGAAAGGTGATGAATCATCGCTAAATCAAAGCATATTAGTGGGGCTGACTTTTAAAACATCACGAATAACACCATAGCTTAAATAACTGACAAACTGAACATTAAAAACATCAACTACTACACTGACTGATCCCGAATAATTAAACAGCTTTTGAAGATTGCAAATTTTTAGGTTTAATGTTATATTGCACAAAAATCCGTTTATGCGTGCCCAATTAGAAAGCTTCACCAAATTTGCCCATGCCCTCTATCCTCATGAAATTTATTATTTACTAAAAGATAATCACTTGCAGGGCGAAGACTCGCTAAGGATTCTTCAACTTATCCATTATAATAGTCAGAACCCGGGAAACAGATTACCATTTGATCCTTCGATAGATAAAAGAAAATATTCCAACCTGAAAAAATGGATTCAGCAAAAACTGGAGCACCTGGATGTAGATCGATTTTTTGCCTGGATAAAGGATCTGGAACAAAAAATTATGACTGATGCCATTGCTGCAGAAGAAGAAAAAGCACTGATACAGTATCTAAACAAAGCCAATCCCAGCCAATATTACTTTCCGCAATTTTATGAACTGGTACAAAACTTCAGGGACTTTCTGATCATTCGCATTCGCATGATTTATTACACCCAGGTGTCAGATTTTCTAGAAAAATACCAACAGCGTTATAAACGTATTGTAGCTACTAACAATAAACTCAATAATGCAAGTTTTGATATTATCCAGCAGCATAGTTCATCAGATCAGGAATCAGAACAGTGGATTAACTTTCTAACGAAAACGTTCCACAACGAAAAACTCGACGGTTACACACGCTACCGGGCGGTTGTTCGTCTACTTTACGTTTATTATAATTATCGACGTTTCGACGACATGAAGGCGACAACCGATGAGTTGGACCGGATCCTCAGATCCCCTACGTTTTACTCCAAACGCATTTTAGCAAACTTTTACGCCAACCGGGCCATGATGTATCAAAAACGCGGAGAACTTGACGAAGCAGCAGAATACGGCTACTTGTCGGTTCGCCAGAAAAACAGCGATTACCTTTTTTATGTCAATAATTTATGTGGAATACTGCTTAAACAAAAGAAAAATAAAGATGCGCTCAAGCTAATGCAATTAGCTATAGCTGAACTTAAACACACCAACAGCTTTTATAATCGGGTAGGTTTTGTTTCCTTATACTTACGCACATTAATGGCCAACGGCAAAGTTCAGCAAGCCGAGAGCTATGGAGAAACATTCAGCCATACCTACCGAAAAGAAATTTTCGAACACCGCTGGCACACGTTTTACACGGCATATTTGCAAACACTCTTTGAACAGCGCAAATATAAAAAAACGCTCACGACAATACGCAGGAGTCATTTGGTGAACAAAGAACGAGAATTTTTGGGTAAAGCCCGCTATCTCCCAACAATTCAATGGTATTATTGGGTGAGTGCTTACCTCGAAACAGAAGCTAACTTTACAGACACACAGAAAAATTTAATAATCTCACTCACCGAGATGAAAAAGAATAAACACAAAGAAAAAAAAATACGCGAACTAATCAACGAAGTAAAACCGCACATTCCTGACATAATCAGGCATAAAGCATTCGACGTATAATACAGTCATATCCCTACCAAACAAATTTTTATTAAGCTGTTTTATGGGTTCTTAAATAAAAAACCCACCCGGGTAAATAGGATTTTTTTAGTCCAAAATTGCAGTGTGTTTCCATGTTAAGTTATATTTGCAAATTTGATTGGAATACTTTAAAACATTATATTTACATAAAATTGAGATATGTCACTTGATAAAATAATAGAACTGACCAACGCTGATATTTACCATAAAGATCACCTTGTAATGAGTGATGTTAACTTCACTGTAAAGAAAGGCGAATTTGTATATCTTATTGGTAAAACCGGCACAGGTAAGTCAAGTATACTTAAAACAATATACGCCGAAATACCTTTACAAAAAGGTGAAGGCAAAATAGCCGAATACGATCTGGCCAATTTAAAAAAGAAACAAATTCCCTATCTGCGTCGCAAAATTGGTATTGTATTCCAGGATTTTCAGTTACTTACAGACCGATCAGCAAACGAAAATCTCACATTTGTACTGAAAGCCACAGGCTGGAGGAAGAAAAAGGATATGGAACAAAGAATTCAGGATGTCCTGGAAAAAGTTGGTTTGGGCTATAAGGGATACAAAATGCCACACGAATTGTCGGGTGGAGAACAGCAAAGATTGTCTATTGCACGAGCACTTCTCAATGACCCTGAAATAATATTAGCCGATGAACCAACAGGAAACCTGGATCCGGATACATCAGGGGGTATTATGGAATTGCTTTTTGAAATTAAAAATAGCGGCAGGGCAGTAATAATGGCAACACATGATTATGAAATGCTTAAAAAATTCAGCGCTCCAACCATGAAAATTGAGGATGGCAAACTTAATGAACGCGAAAATAAAATCATTGAATTTGACAATCTTTAACATGAATTACTGCATAAAGAGAAAATTGAAAGGATTTATATAATGTCTATATTAAGCACGTCTATTCGTATCACTAAGCACTTTTTCGATTTCTTACTCAAAACCTCAGGATTAGGTGCGGGCACAACACTGAAGAAAGGAAACCCCGAGTATGTCGAAAAAATTATTAATGATATTGGACTCAACATTGTGGTAAAAGACGATGATTTGGACAGAATACCCAAAGAAGGCCCGTTTGTAACCATTTCCAATCACCCCTTTGGTGGCATCGATGGCATTATATTACTCCATTTATTGCTACGTCGCCGACCCGATTTTAAAATACTGGCAACACCTATTTTGTGGAAAATATATCCGCTGAGTGAATATTTTATACGCTTCGACACCAGTAAACGCAAGGCAGAAGTAAAACCAAGCCTTTCGGGCATGCGACAAGTTGTTACACATATTGGAAAAAATGAAGCACTTGGCTTTTTCCCGGCAGGAGAAGTCGCTACTTACGACTCAAACACAAAAATGGTGGCCGACCGGCGTTGGAAAAATGCCTACCTCAAACTCTTGCAAAGCCTTGAAGTGCCCATCATTCCAATATATTTCCAGGGAAAAAACAGCAACCTTTTTCATATGGTTAGTTCTATCCACCCAATATTGGGCTCGGCTGGTGAGTTTTTTGGAAAAAAGAAAGAAATAAGAGTACGCATTGGTAGCCCGATTACTCCAGCAGAAACGGAAGGAATAGACGACCTGGACAAGTATGGAAGGTACTTAAGAGCAAAAACCTACGCATTGGAATCAGAAATAGAAGTAAAAAAGTTCTTTAAAACAGCCTTAAAACGCGAAAAAGAGCCATCCAAAATAATTGATCCGGTGCCAATGGATACAATAAATGCTGAACTCAAAAGAATTAAAGACTATGAACTTTTCACAAGTGAAAAATATACAGTTTATTGTGCACCCACCCTCGAAATTCCAAATATACACAGAGAAATTGGCCGCGTCAGAGAAATTACTTTTCGGGCAGTAGGTGAAGGCACAAACCGAAGCATTGACATCGACGAATTTGACCTCTATTACAATCAACTTTTTATTTGGGACAATGAAGAAGAACAGCTTGTAGGCGCATACCGCGTAGGAAAAGGTAAAGAAATTATTTCACAATTCGGAGTAAAAGGCTTTTACACCCGAAGCCTTTTCAAAATTCACAAAGACTTTACACCCATACTCGAAGAAAGTATTGAACTGGGTAGAAGTTTTATAACCGAACCTTACCAACGCAAACCCATGTCGCTGTTCCTGCTGTGGAAAGGCATACTTTACTTCCTGCTAAAACACCCGGAATACCGGTACCTCATTGGGCCGGTAAGCATAAGCAATCAATTTTCAAAGTTCTCAAAAGACCTTATCATTAAATTTCTTAAGCAAAATCATTTTAATCACGAACTGGGCAGGCTCATTACCCCGCGTAAAAAATTCAAGGTACAGTCGCGTTACGATACCGACATTGTGCTGGAAAACACCCGAAACGATATTAATAAGGTAGACCGCTTTATTAGCGATATTGAACCAACTAATTACCGCATGCCGGTGCTATTGAAAAAATACCTGAAGCAGAATGCCAAAATCATTGGGTTCAACATCGATCCAAAATTCAACAATGCACTTGACGGATTGGTCATTCTGGACCTATACGAAGTGCCTTTCAACATGATCGAGTCGCTTTCGAAAGAAGTAAATGACAACAGCATACTGGACCGTTTTAAAATAACAGATGACGAAAAACGTGAGGAAGAAGAGGCTGGGTACGCAAAAAAAACAAGAAAGCAGAAACAAAACTCATGAACCTGAAAAAATAGTTTTTTAGACCCGGAGCCATCATTGTATCCCTGGAATTTTTTCTATCTTTGTTTTCGAGTTGCTAAGTTATGGAAAACTACATTGTTTCTGCACGAAAATACCGTCCTCACTCCTTTAACACAGTAGTGGGGCAACGATCTGTTACCAAAACCTTAAAAAATGCCGTTCAAAACAACAGACTGGCACATGCCTACCTGTTCTGCGGCCCGAGAGGTGTTGGGAAAACCAGTATTGCACGTATTTTTGCCAAAACAATCAATTGCCTCAACCCAACAGAAGATTTCGAAGCCTGCGGCGAATGCGAATCATGCAAAGCATTTAACGAAAATCGCTCGTACAATATTCATGAGCTCGATGCCGCATCAAAGAACAAGGTGGAAGACATTCACGGACTCATTGAACAGGTGAGAATTGCGCCGCAAGTTGGCAAATACAGCGTTTATATCATTGATGAGGTGCATATGTTATCAGCATCGGCATTTAATGCTTTCCTGAAAACATTGGAAGAGCCCCCCGCCCACGCCATATTTGTTCTTGCTACCACAGAAAAACACAAAATACTACCCACCATTATTTCAAGATGTCAGGTATTTGATTTCAATCGAATTACAGTCGGGGAAGCCGTAGAACACCTGAAATACGTAGCAGAGCAAGAAAACCTTACTTACGAAGAAGCGGCCTTGCATGTAATAGCACAAAAAGCCGATGGTGGTATGCGCGATGCATTATCCATTTTCGACCAAATTGCCAGCTTTTCAGGCGGAGGCATTACTTATCAGCAAACCATTGAAAATCTCAATGTGCTGGATTACGACTTCTTTTTCCGTATAGTGGACCATAGTCTGGCCAATGAAGTAAGCGAACTGTTTCTGATTTATAATGAAATTATACAACGGGGTTTTGACGGCCAGCACTTTATAACAGGCCTGGCCAAACATTTACGCGACCTGCTGGTAAGTAAAAACCCCAACTCCCTCAAACTACTAGATGTTAGTGGCGACATACGTGAGAAATATCTTGAACAGGCAAAAAAATGTCCTATTCATTTTCTTTTTAATGGACTTAAAATTTTATCAGAAGCTGAAGGCCGTTATCGCACATCCAAAGACCAGCGGTTAACAGTGGAACTATCACTCTACGAGCTTGGCGTTATTACCGTTGAAAAAAAAAAAGTAGTTCGGACGTAGAAGAGACGACTGTAAAAGGCAGACCCACAGAAAAAAAACGGAAGCCCATTTACAAGGCGCCCAAAAGTGTATCGCTCAAACACGAATTAAACGCCAGCAGTAATAACCAGTTAGAAGAAGCAGAACCAGGAGAAAGCCCAAAGGAAACCACCGAACAAGCTTCCACACCGGTAGAAGAAACTCAAAATGTAAACTTCGACAAAATCTGGGACCAAATAGTGGAATCGTTAAAAGATGACGGCCCAAGAATCAATGCCGCTATTCAGCAGGCAAAACCAAAACAAGTTGCAGAAAACAAAATTCTCATTCACATAGGCGCTGAATCACATAAAGATTTATATGAAAAATTTGCCCGCAAAATTATAGATGTGCTACGCAATGAATTAAAAATTAAAGACCTGTCCTTTGAATTTAAACAGGTAGAAAATGAAATTGAGCTTAAACGGCCACTTACCAATACAGAAAAATACAAAAAACTCAGTGAACACAACCCTGCGTTAGAAGCCTTACGCAAAAAATTTGATCTTGATATTAAGAAACAATAATTTAACCAAAACTTATTTAGATAGAAATGGTTAATGATAGAAAGCGTTTCGTATTAAAAGGCAAATTCAATAAACTACATCATAAAATTCTTATTCTATGCAAAAGATTCAAGTAAAAAACCCGGTAGTAGAAATGGACGGGGATGAAATGACCCGAATCATTTGGTCATTCATCAAAGAACGATTAATATTTCCCTATATCGACCTCGACATCAAATATTTCGATCTGGGTATTGAAAAACGAGATGAAACAAACGATCAGATTACAGTTGAGGCTGCAGAAGCTATAAAAAAGTACCATGTAGGTATTAAATGTGCCACGATTACGCCCGACGAAAAACGTGTAGATGAATTTGGATTGAAAGAAATGTGGCGCTCTCCTAATGGTACAATCCGCAATATTGTTGGTGGAACCATTTTCAGAGAACCCATCATGATTAGAAATGTACCAAGACTGGTCCCGGGCTGGAAAGAATCTATTGTAGTCGGTCGTCATGCCCATGCAGACCAATATAAAGCCACAGACTTTGTTACCAAAGAAAAAGGCAAACTAACCATTACTTTTACACCAGAAGACGGCAGCGAACCCATAACACACGAAGTATACGACTTCCAGGGAGATGGCGTAGCCATGTCGATGTACAATACAGACGAATCAATCTACGGCTTTGCCCGTTCAAGCATGAACAAAGCCCTTGAAAAACAATGGCCCCTTTATTTATCAACCAAAAATACCATCCTGAAAAAATACGATGGCCGGTTTAAAGATATCTTTCAGGAAGTATACGACAACGAATTTAAAGATAAATTTGAAGAAGTTGGCATTACCTACGAACACCGCCTGATTGATGATATGGTAGCTGCTGCACTTAAATGGGAAGGCGGATTTGTATGGGCTTGCAAAAACTACGATGGCGATGTACAATCAGATACCATTGCCCAGGGATTTGGCTCGCTTGGATTAATGACCTCCACCCTGCTCACGCCCGATGGCAAAACCTTAGAAGCTGAGGCTGCCCACGGCACAGTTACACGGCACTTCAGGTTGCACCAACAAGGTAAATCCACGTCTACAAACCCAATTGCATCCATTTTTGCATGGACAAGAGGACTTGAACACCGTGGAAAACTGGACGAAAATCGCGAGCTAATTGACTTTGCTCATGCGCTGGAATCAGTATGTATTGAAGTAGTAGAAGATGGTAAAATGACAAAAGACCTGGCATTACTTATCCACCAGGATAAAATGACCAAAGATGATTACTTAAACACTCAAGATTTCTTAAATGAAATAGACAACCGGTTACAAACAAAATTGAATCAATAAATCCTTAATTTAAAAATCAAACACCTATGTTAACAAAAAAAATGCAAGATGCAATTAACGACCAAATTAATGCTGAAATGTGGTCGTCATACCTGTACCTTTCAATGAGCGCTTACTTTGAAGACAAAGGCTTACCAGGCTTTGCATCCTGGATGCGCCTTCAGGCAGACGAAGAAAACATGCACGCTATGAAATTTTTCGATTTCGTGTATGAGCGTGATGGACGCGTTTTGCTACAGCCGATAAATGAGGTCCCCACAGATTGGATGGATACACAAACCGTTTTTGAAGAAACCCTAAAACACGAGCAAAAAGTTACTTCAATGATCAACGACCTGATGGAAATTGCTATTGAGGAAAAAGACCATGCTACACAGAGTTTCCTGAAATGGTTCATCGATGAACAGGTAGAAGAAGAGGCATCTGTGAACGAAATTCTTGATCAACTTAAACTTATGGAAGGAAGCGGACATGGACTTTTCATGCTCGACCGTGAAATGAAAGGCCGCTCAGGTGGTTCAGAAGACGGAGCAGAAGCATAAAAATGATATGAAAGTGTTGAAAAGCCGGCCAATTGACCGGCTTTTTTTTTGTCCAAAAGTTAGTTTTGCTAAGGTAGATATCTTCCCCAATTTCTGCAGACATCTCATCGCTTTTCATAAAACTCACCTCGCCCCGGGTACTAAAAGCAACTGAGCATCAGCATCAAATTTTTTATAAATATTGTTTTTAGTCATGACATTGTAACAATTGTTTTGATTCTTTTTTTAGCAGCTTTGCCGTTTTTGTTTATTTTTGTGGCCGCAAATGAAAACTCCATCTTCAAAATATTGTGGCACTACTCCGCCTTAAAAAAACGGAAGCATTTTTATTATGATGCCTCTGAGTGAATCCCTCTACATAAATTTAAAATATTACACTAAGCCCATACAAGGGAGCTAATTGTATAAGATATGATCAATAAAACCGAACAAGAAGTTTGAAACAGATTGCTTCACTTCGTTCGCAATGAACGCGTCGGTGATTGTGGGTTCGTTATAGTAATACAGCTCGTGTAGATTGAAACACTTTTCTATCATCTGTAAAATCAGAAGGGCGTTCCCGATGCTCTTTTGTCTTTCAACGCTTCAGCATACCATATAAATTCATCGAGAAACCTGGAAGTAGATGGGTCAATATATTCATTTTGTGGATTCAATTGCTCGTCGAACAGATTGCCAATTACGGGAAAAGGCAGCATCGACGAAATTGCCGGCATACCCAGCTCACCCAGGATAACTCTTAAGTGAACAGCCGACCGGACACCACCAAAATTCCCGGCAGAATAAGATGCAATAGCCGATGGCTTAAATAAATATTCCGTTTGAAAATGGTCCAATAAATTCTTGAGAGCCGGCGGAATGCTATGGTTGTATTCTCCGGTTACGATTAAAAATCCATCTGAAGCTTTAAAGTTTTGAGCCAATTTCTCCATATTTTCAGGAGCAGTCCCCGGTTCATACTCTTTATACATTTTATCAAGAAATGGAAGCTTATATTCTATCGGATCAATAAAATGCACCTGGATATTTCTTTCCTGAAGTTTCTTTTCAAGGTATTTGGCGGCTTCTATACCCTGACGGTCGGTGCGGACTGAACCGTAAATAAGACTGATGGTTAAATTTTTAGTAGCCATAATTTCTATTCTTTATTTTAGTTATGCCTGGTTTTAGATCAAAGGGCATTTAATTGTACCGTATGAGCAATAAACACAGCAACCGGAACGAAGTGGAGCTCACCGAAGGTAATCACCCTGTTTTGGCCTTAAAACTGATTTACAATTTTCGCATTCATAGAAAAACTGGTAGAAATCAAGCGGTATTTTCTGATAACCACATCCCGGACAAGTGATAATTAAAGCCCTTACTATTTGCATAAATTACCTTTATAGATATAATTATTGTGAACTTTGCTGTGAAACATAAACAACCCAGGATGCAAATAGTTTCAGCCGTAACTATTTTTTATTGTATTTCGAGATTTCTGACAATTAGCTCCGATATCTGTGCATAAAACTCGATTTCCCGCTCAGACAATCCCCTATAAGCCTCATTAAGCGTAGCTTCAGCTATCGGCAAAATTTCTCCATAAAACGCATGTCCCTTGTCAGTCAGCGTTACAATACGGGTCCTTTTATCATTTGTACACACCCTCTTCTTCACCACACCAATGCTTTCCAGTCCACGGACAATCCTCAAAACCATTACCTTATCATAACCAAATATCAGTGAAATATTTTTCTGACTCGACTCCTTCTCATACTGAAGCATAGACATCACACTCCATTGCTCTGCCGTTATGTTTATATTATGTTTTTTGAGCTTTTGCTCCAACTTTTTCCCAAGTGCTTTTGAAATAGAGCGAGATAGTAAGCCCAACGACTCTTTATAAATGTATTTCATTTTTTCTTCTGTATTTATAAAAGTATTACAATGTTTTAAAGCTTCAATAGCAAAATAGCCCTATCACATTCATGTTAAATAATTTATATTATAAATAAACAGTTAAAGTGATGTTAAAAACTAAACAAAACGGGAAGCAAATAGTTTCATTTGTAACTATTTTTTTGTATTAGTAGTAAATGAAACGTAAAAACTATCATGCCTACTCAATATCAGCAAAACAAGCACCATAAGAACCAGATAATTAGCACCTATGAAACTGTTTAAAATTTTTTATGATGTAGCCACAAGCAAAGGGGTCGTAAAAAGGGCTTTGCAAGTTTCCCTGATCGTAGGAACCCTTTTAAATCTAATAAATCAAGGATGGGCAATCACTCGTGCTGACTATAGCCAAATCAATTATATTAAAATTTTGCTGACTTTCATTATCCCTTATCTGGTTTCAACATATAGCAGTGCCAAGGCGCGGTTGACCTTCAAGGTAAATGAGGTAAGCTCCATGGATGCTGTGCTGCAATGTAAATCATGTAACAAAACAAAAATTTTTGTTAATAAAGGTGAAGTTGTTCCGCCCTGTCGAACTTGCGGCCATGAAAAAACCAGGTGGCACATTGTAGAAACAGGCCATAACCAATACCGGCAAATTGAAGATGAACAGGAAAGCATGGCGCTGTTTGCCCAAATGAACCCTGCTCCGGTCTTAAGATTCGATGTAAATGGAAAGATTACGCAAGCCAACACTGCAGCGCAAAATGCTTTTGAAGAAACAAAACTGGAAGGTGAAAACATAAGTTCCTATGTTCCCAACATCATTAATATTGACCTGAAAACTTTTATTCAGAATGGAGACATAAGAAATTTAACAGCAGAAAAACCGCATGGACTTACCTTTCGATTTGAATTACGCGGCTTGCCGCAATATGGTGCTGTGCAAATGTACGGAGCCGAAATAACAGAAATTGTAGCTGCACGGCAAGAGGCCAATAAATTTTTAACAGGTTTGGAGCAAACTTCCAATTCTATAATGATTACCAATAAAAAAGGAGACATCGAATATGTAAACAAGGCCTTTGAAAAAATATCAGGATATAAAAAAGAGGAGGTTTGGGGTAAAAATCCACGATTTTTGAAAACAGGCCACACTTCACCTGAAGAATATAAAAATTTATGGCAAACCATCTCAAATGGAAATGTGTGGCAAGGGGAAATGCTAAACAAGCGCAAAGACGGCACTACTTATTGGGAAGAATCTACCATTTCACCTGTCCTTAACGAACATGGGGATATCGACACCTATATTGCCATTAAAGAAGAAGTTACCGAAAAGCGCAAGCTCAAAGAAGAAATGAAAAGTATGGCGCTTTTTGCAGAGCTCAACCCCGAACCGGTGTTCCGTTTCGATGCTGATGGAAAAATTATTAAAGCCAATCCAGCTGCCAATGAAGCTTTTAAAAAAGAAAATGTTGAGCATGAGCAAATTGAGGACCTTATGCCGGAAATGAAAAAGTACGACTATGCAAAAATGATTAGCGAAGAACGTATCGAGACACTTGAAATGAAAGTGCTCGATAAAATATTCCGTTTCATTATGCGTGGTTTGGCTGATTTTGGAGTTGTACAAACTTATGGATCTGATATCACCAAAAAACGGGAAATCCAACAAGAGCTAGAGAGCATGGCGCTTTTTGCCGAACTAAATCCGGAACCGGTATTTCGTTTTAACTCCGCTGGTAAAATATTAAAGTCCAACTCTGCAGCAAATCTGGCTTTTGAGCAACAAGATATAACCGATAAAAATATTGTTGAAATTTTACCTGACATGCAAGAATGCGATTGTGAAAATTTTATCGGCCAGGAAAAAATTGAAATCGTGGAAGCAAATGTACACAACCGCATCTTCCGTTTTATCATGCGGGGCTTAGCCGATGCTGAAGTTGTGCAAACCTATGGCTCCGATATCACAAAAAGAAAACGTGCAGAAGAGAAAATACGCAAACAAAAACAATCCATCGACAGTAGCATACAGTATGCATCGCGAATTCAGGGAGCAGTATTGCCTTCAATAGAAAGACTCTCATCCAGATTCCGGGATAGCTTTGTGCTTTATAAACCACGGGATGTTGTAAGTGGTGACTTTTACTGGATGAAAGAGTATGGCAATAAAACCATTGTGGTAGCATCAGACTGCACCGGACATGGTGTACCCGGAGCCTTTATGAGTATGTTAGGTATTGCCCTGCTTAATGAGATCGTAAATCGGAATCCACAAACACCCGCAGGCGAAATACTCGACCAGCTGAGAGACAATTTGAAGGCTACTTTGTCGCAAAACGATAGTAAACATGAAGCCAAAGATGGCATGGATATGTCGCTTTGCATCGTAAACCACGAAACCAATGCAATGCAATACGCCGGAGCATATAATTCAATATATCTTATCCGAAAAGGTGAACTTATCGAATACAAGGCTGATAAAATGCCTATAGGTGCTCATATCAAAGAAAAACCGCATTTCACCAACAACGATATTCAGCTTGAAAAAGATGATGCTGTTTATATGCTTTCTGACGGCTACCCGGATCAATTTGGCGGACCATCAGGCATGAAGTTGAGTAAGAAAAAATTTAAAATGGCTATATCAGAAAATAATCAGCTGCCAATGAACCAGCAAAAACAAAAATTAGATGAGTACTTTATAAAATGGAAAGGTGATTCTGAACAGATAGATGACATGCTGGTTATGGGTTTTAGAATATAGGTAGCCATAAAAAAATGGAAGCAAACATTGCCTTTCACTTCCATTTGTTTCATGCCCCTTAATCAGTGCACCTGATTAAACTTTGCGCAGCTTATCAATAAATGCGGGTACATACAAATGTAAATCATTGGGATTGCGGCTCGAAATGATATTACCATCAACCACAACAGCCTCATTAACCCACTGCACACCTGCATTTTTCATATCATCTTTAATGGCAGGGGTGCTGGTCGCCTTCTTACCCAGCAAAATATTGGCCGAAATGAGCACCCAACCGGCATGGCAGATTATGCCTATGGGTTTCCCCTGCTCATCTACCTGTTGCAGAAAGTGCAGCACATAGCTGTAGCGGCGTAATTTATCCGGGGCATAACCTCCCGGCACCAGCACGCCATCAAAATCATCGGCATTCAGATCAGTAAAAGCAATATCTGCCGTGGCTTTTAATCCATTTTTACCGGTATATGTCTTGCCGGCCTCTTCTCCGGCAAAGACTACTTCTACATCATCTTCACGTAAACGAATCGCCGGGTACCAAAGTTCGATATCTTCGAAAACTTCATGCACCAGCGTTACGACTTTCATTGGTTGCTTTGCCATATCATTAAATTTTGTAGGTTTTACAAAAAATATCATTTGGTATTAAGTACCATCTTCAGCTAATATATACACGGAATAATTCTGTAAGTTTTATAGAAATGGTCTTCATAATTCTCAAAACTGGCCATAAGTTGCAATTCTTCGAACCTGATTTTTAACACAATAACTAACAATAGCGCTGCCAGATAAATACTATAAAACAGGTTTGGTTGGTCTACCCAGTATGCCAGCGCAAAGAGCAGCACTGCGGTATACATCGGATGCCTCACATAACGATATGGCCCTTTACGCACCAACCGGGCTCCTTCTCGCAAATAGGGAAATACATTGATTCGCGTGTGCCGGAATACCCAAAGAGCCCAAAATCCAAAAATTATACTTATACCCAAAATAATTTGTCCCGCAACTGAGCCGGGCAAAAATGGAGGGGTGAAAAATATAAACCCCAAAAGTATAAATTGCAACGATGTATATAAATATCCCATTTAATACTTTATAAGTTATTACACGAATAAAGTCAAATTGTTTTCTTTTCACCTTAAGCAATCAACTATTATCTAACATAAAATCATTTAACCTTACCCATTAACCACTCACCTGCCCAAAGTAACCATTGACCGATTTTATCTTTCCCAACATACCCGGACCATCTATATTTGTACCGAAAACAAAAAATAATAAAACCATGACACACACAGAAGAAACAAATCAAGACCCAAAACATTTTCACAGACACAGTGCCAATACGGGCGGTGCGAAACGTTTAATGACAGGTGTACTCCTGCTTGCAACAGGCGGGCTACTTCTGCTCAGCAATTTCAATCTTTTATCGTGGTACCTGGAAGACATTATCTTCTCATGGCAAATGCTACTTATAGCAATAGGCTTTATCAGCCTTGCCGGTCGTAATTATACCGGAGCCATCATTTTATTTGCCATTGGCGGCTTTTTCCTTTTACCTGAAATTTTCACGAATCTGAGAATAGATTTCGTTTCGGTATTCTGGCCAATGGTAATCATTGTAATTGGGTTAACCCTTATATTACGAAGGCGCAACTTCACAAGTACAGACAAAGATTTCAAGCACTCTGAAGATTTTATTGATGAAATGAATATTTTTGGAGGAAGTGAAAGAATATTGAACTCGGAATTTTTCGAAGGTGGAAAAATCACCAGTATTTTTGGTGGGTCAACCGTCAACCTGAAAAATGTAAAACTAAAAAACGGCCATGCCGAAATTGAAATGACTTCCATTTTTGGCGGTTCAAAACTATATGTACCCGAAAATTGGAATATACGCATTGAAGCCACATCAATTTTTGGTGGTATCAATGATAAGCGACAGTTAAATGTAACAGAAACCGTGAATACCAACACATTAGTTATTAAAGGAGTAGCCATCTTTGGTGGCGGCGAAATATTGAGCTAATGCAAATTTTTAACCCACAACAACCCAAACCCTCTCCCACCGTTATTAGCCTTATATGGACTGCACTTACTGCAGTCCATATTGCATTTTTATATTTTTTGGCTCACCTGCCCATGGAAATGGTGGTCGTCGACAGCCTGGTTTTTAATACGCTTTTTGTAATATTTGGCATTGGCGTTTTTATGGGCCTGGAATTCGAAGGTACAGCCAAACCCTTTTGGCGCAGAATAATGTATCTGTACCTGCCTATGCTGGCACTTATTGTCACCCTGTGGCTTCTTGCCTCCTACTCCATACTCACCATTCTGATAGACGACGAAGATTACCTTCACGCGCTTACCGACAGCATGACTTACCGGGCATTAATCGGCATATTCCTTTTCAGCATTGTGGTTATTATACAGCAACTCATACACTATTACCGTAATTTTCAGCAAAAGCAACTAAAAGCCAGCAGGCTGGAAAACGAATTACAACGAAGTAAAGTCAATACGCTTCAAATGCAAATGCAGCCACACTTTTTGTTCAATGCGCTCAACAGCATCAGTTCGCTTACTTTTGAAGATACTGAAAGAACCCGCCAAATGCTTATAAAACTTTCTGAATTTCTTCGGTACACAACCAAATACAGCGAAAAACAACTTGTAAAACTAAGCGATGAACTATCTCATATTGACCAATATTTGGCCATTGAACATTTAAGATTTGGTGACCGCCTAATGTACGAAAAACAAGTAACACAGGCTGCCGAAGAAAGATTTCTCCCATGCCTGGTTTTGCAACCTGTAATAGAAAACGCCATCAAACATGGTGTTAATCAAAGCCTCGAACCTGTCAAAATCATACTGAATGCTAAAACAGAACAGGATAAACTCATTATTAGCATTAGCAATACCAAAGAAGGAGAATCCCGAAAAAAAGGGACAGGTACAGGGCTTAAAAATTTATCGAATCGTATAAAAATATTATATTCGGATCGTGCACGATTACATATAGAAAATACTGAAAAGTTATTTACTGTTAAAATTGTAATTCCATAACCATGATAAAAGCCATTATTATTGAAGATGAATTGCCCGCCCGCAAAGTATTAAAGCATTACCTTTTGCGGCACACGAATTTTTCTTTAGTAGCTGAGTGTGCTAATGGTTTCGAGGGGGTTAAAGCTATTAACGAACATAAACCGGATCTAATTTTCCTCGATATCCAAATGCCCAAACTCAATGGTTTTGAGATGTTAGAACTGGTAGAACCCATGCCAGCTGTTATTTTCACTACAGCTTACGATGAATATGCAATCAGAGCTTTCGAAACCAATGCCGTAGATTATTTATTGAAACCCTTTGATGAAAACCGTTTCGATACCGCAATAGAAAAAGCCATGAAACGCATTCAGGACAATCCGGCACCCCGCATCAACAAAGCATCAGAAACCACTGTAGCCAAACCATTGGATCAGGTAGTGGTTTCGAGTGGTCATAAAATAGAAATCCTTTTTCCTGAGGATATATTCATGATAGAAGCGCAGGACGATTACGTCATGATCCATACGCATGAAAACCAATATTTGAAAAAAAAGACAATGCAATATTATGAGCAACATCTTGACGATTATTTTTTAAGGGTTCACCGGTCCTATATCATCAACATTCAAAAAATTACCAATATTGAGTTGTACGGAAAACAGCAGTATCAAATAAAACTAAAAAATAATCTATCAGTAAAAACAAGTAAGTCAGGATATAAAAAAATAAAGGAAAAATTAATGTTATAATTTTTAAAAAACATTTGGAGGTTACACCGAAATAATATTTCTTTGCACACGCAATTGAGCAATGGTCTGGTAGTTCAATTGGTCAGAATACCGGCCTGTCACGCCGGGGGTTGCGAGTTCGAGTCTCGTCCAGACCGCTTAAATGACACTAAAGCCACTGAGAAATCGGTGGCTTTTTTTATTTATCGCAACCCCCGGGGTTAGCGAGGTCCGAAAAGCAGCAAATCTGTGATTTGCGTAACTTTTCGAGACTCCACGCGAAGCGGGACTCCGCAGAATAAGCAATCTGCGATTGCTATATTATGCGTGAGTCCGCGCATTGCTAGCAAAATTGAAAATTTTGGCAATGCGGGATTCGAGTCTCGTCCAGACCGCTTAAATGACACTAAAGCCACTGAGAAATCGGTGGCTTTTTTTATTTATCGCAACCCCCGGGGGTTAGCGTAGTCCCATAGAATAGAAAATTTGTAATTTTCGTCATTCTATGAGGATCCTCGCGAAGCGGGACTCCGTAAAGTCTCAAATCTTTGATTTGACTTACTTTGCGTGAGTCCGCGCATTGCTAGC
>NZ_JBSRDC010000029.1:0-16706 GCF_055145285.1 Salinivirga sp.
TTTTAATTTCAATACTAATCTGAAATCGAAACGCAAGCCCATGCCATGCCCCCACTGCCAGTATGAATAATGGTTTTTTTGTAAACACAAAACCCTGCGAGAAGCAGGGTTTGTTGTTTGGGGGTTACAAAATATTACAATTCCGGGATAAGACGCTCCATCTGCATGCCTCTGGAGCCTTTTAAAAGGATGGTCTTATTGCGAAGTTTATTTTTTTTCAATTCAGCCGTCAGGTCTTTCAAATCTTTAAACCAGTTCTTTGTAGTATCATTCTGTAAATTATAAAACTCATCACCCACGTAATAAACATCTTCAAACGTGTTTAAATCATCGATGAAATGTATTAAAACATCGTGCTCCCTACTACTTACCTTACCAAGTTCAAGCATGTCGCCGAGTACCAGAATTTTTGATTTAGCATCAAATTTCACAAAATCTTCTATGGCCAATTTCATAGATGTTGGGTTCGCATTATAAGCATCCACAATAAGTACATTATGATCAGTTTTTAAATACTGTGAACGATAATTATCCGGCTTATAAGATTCTAAAGCGTTTTTAATTTTCTTATCTGCTACATCGAAAAAGTTCCCAACACAAGTTGCTGCTAAACCATTTTCGAAATTATAACTACCCACGAGGTTCATTTCAACATATCTGTTTTTATCGGACCAGTCAAGTTCTGTTTCGTCAAAAACCATTTCACCGGTTGAAATCCACCTGAAGCTAACAAAGGGTGAATCAGCGATTAATTTTCCCTGACAATGAGTAAACCTGCTAATACCGTAATGTATGGTTTTACGAGGAGGATTCATATCTTCCAAAAACTCGTTGTCGTAGTTAACAAAAGCGGTTCCGTCATTTACATATAGATAGTCGTAAAGCTCACCTTTAGTTTCCATAATTTTCTCAAAGGTTCCGAATCCTTCCAGGTGAGCTTTTCCAACGTTTGTAATAATACCATGGGTAGGTTGTGCAATTTCGCATAATTCACGAATATCGCCGGGTTTATTGGCACCCATTTCGATTACAGCAATATCATATTCTGATGTAAGCTCAAGAACAGAGAGGGGTACGCCTATATGGTTATTAAAATTACCCTTTGTACTAAATACTTTATAGGCCTGACCCAGTACTTTAGATATGAGTTCTTTTGTAGTAGTTTTTCCATTGGTTCCGGTTACAGCAATAACAGGCATTGAAAATTTCTCCCGGTGCGCTTTCGCAAGATTCTGTAATGTGGTTAACGCATTTTGAACTAAAATATACCGGTCTGATGTCGCAACTTCAGGATCATCAACAACTGCATAGCTACATTTTTTAAGCGCATCAGTGGCAAATTGGTTACCATCAAAATTTTCTCCTTTTAATGCAAAAAATATACTATTTGGTTCAGCTTTACGACTATCGGTACAAATTTTCGGGTTTTGCTGAAATATTTTGTACAATTCCGGGATGTTCATGTAGTAAAGTTAAAAATAATTAATCAAATCTACATATTTTGTTTTGAAAACACGCACAACCTACTGATAACTTCTCAACAAAAAAAGACCGCCATTAAAGCGGTCTTTTAATATATTTAAATGCGTTCCATATTAATAAGCAGCAGGTTCTCCAAGTCTTGTCATAGCGCAACGGAAACCTAAATCATCTCTTGCATCATCTTCCTGAAGATAACGCCGGGTACCGGGGCTTAACCAATAAATGCGGTCTCTCCAGCCACCACCTTTATACACACGTGTGTGGTCGTTGATAAGCGATGCAGCATTTGGGTCTTGAAGGTCTTTTCCTGTATAATACATACGCTGAGAACCTTCTCCGCGTGCAGCCTCTTCATCTTTGTAGTAGATACTTGAAGCAAGATCGCCATCCATGTAGTTGATATTGTCGGCCTGACGATAATTTCTTCTGCCATATGCTTCTTCGTCTGTTACAGGACGATACTGAATGCGTCCCAAACTGTCTTTTCTTGCAATTTTACCTTCTGCATCACGTACCTGGGTTTTAAATACATTACCCCTGAATGGGCGAAACTCGTTAAAGTCAACGAAGCTCATAGGACGATAAACATCCAAAACCCACTCATTAACATTCCCTGCCATATTATAAAGTCCAAAATCATTAGGCCAGTAAGAATATACGCTATTTGTAACATCTGCACGGTCATTTAAAGCTCCTGCTACACCCATCATATCTCCGGCACCGCGAACGGCATTAGCGCGAAATTCACCACGCTCGCCTCTTTCTTCTTTACGAAGACGGTCTCCACCCCAGGGGTAAATTCGGCGTTCGTATACCCTCTCGCCATTAGTTTCTCCTATCAGGGCAAGAGCTGCATATTCCCACTCCGCCTCAGTTGGCAAGCGATATTTTGGCAAGAATATGCCATCTTCCATGCGTACTTTACGGGTGTCTTTATTGGGATCTAAATCTGGAAGGGGCTCATCAACAGCACCTTCATACTGACCGGCAAGATATGCTTCTGTATTGAAATTTGCTTCATCCTGCTGATTGGGATCCTGCAATAACACACCATAATTAATCAAAATCTGTTCGTTTACACGATCTGTACGCCATTCACAAAAATCATTGGCCTGTAACCAGTTTACACCTACTACAGGATATGATTGATAAGCAGGATGGCGGAAATAGTATTCGACATATGGTTCATTGTAGGCCAAGGGTCTGCGCCAAACCAATGTATCTGGTAAAGCGTTTTTGTGTACGTCAGGATAACTAACGAATACACGTTTGAGCCAGTATAAAAACTCACGGTAAGCTACATTGGTTACCTCAGTCTCATCCATATAAAATGAAGAAACGGTTACCTGACGTGGGAAGTTATCCCATTCATGCATTACATCCTGATCTGTCCGCCCCATGACGTATGTACCTCCTTCAATCAACACAAGACCAGGACCTGTTTCCTGTTCATAATAATCTCCATAAAATTGGAAACCACCGTTATCGGGATTGTTATACTCCCATCCCGTTACACTGGAAGTTTCCTTACTGCACGATGCGAGTGCAAATAAAGCTGCAATTAACAATAAATTGAACGCACGAATTTTCATAGTTTTCCGATTTAGGTTCATGTTACAAATATATATAAAATGAACAGATTTCTTAATATTTTATTAAAAACTTAAACAATTCTTATGATTTAATCTATCATCCTTCTTTTTGAAGGTTGATAAATAATAAATTACTGCTACCTCGTGGCCTCCGGAAACTATTCCGGCGCCGTTGAGCGGAAAATCGTAACTGTAAGAAAACTCTATATTGTTACGTTTTATTGTGGCCATTAGTATTAAAAAACTTGTTTTTAATGGAAAATGGTTTCTTATCCACAAACCGGCTCCAATCTTATCGTAGATTGCATATACGCCAGATGTCAGATGATTGTTACCATTTTGTGCCTCAAAAATCATTTGTGGCGAAAAAAATCCATAACGGGCCCCTGGCAACCGGTACTGAATCCTTGCTGCGTAATGTAAAATATACTTGCGAAAGACAGATGAATTAATATTAATAGCTTGGGCCTGACTTTCTGTTATATGCCGGACTGCCAACCCCGCGAAATGTTTTTTCTTGTACCCCACGCCTGCTCCGGCTGCTAAATCATATATTAAAGTGGAAGGAGGCGCGACACCACTGTTTGCTGTTCCGCTATTTATACTTGAAGGCAAACGTATATCAGATTTATTCCATGTGCGATATATGCCTCCTGCTTCCAGTCCCATCGTAATAAAAAAGTTTTGTGTTATACGTACTTTCCTCGAAAACTGGAATCCAAATGTACCTACCCGTTTCAACCCATCTTCATGCCATTGAAACATTCCTCCCAGCCCGGAATTAGTCTCAATAAGAGGGATATCAAATGCAATAGCATAAAAAGTTTGATCCAGCGGACCGATTGAGCTATTACGATAATTAATGTAGGTTCGCCCACATTCCTGGAGGGCTGTTAGTGAGGGGTTTAAATAAATCGGGTTTTTATAGAATTGTGAGAATGAAACATCCTGTGCATTTGACTTAAAACCAAACGACATCATAACAATAACTATCAAACATGTTTCTGCTAATGACCTTTTCCCCACAGTAATTTCTTTATTAAAACTAACAGCAATGCAATTTGCATACGTGATGTAGCAATAATTTATTATTTGCAGCGTTTTCTTTTTCAAGCAAATTTATCAATTCAACTTTAATATTACTAAGTTGTCTTAACTAAGTATTAAAACTTTTTTATTTAAAGGAATCCGAATATTGATCGATATCAGCCATAGCAAAGGAATATAGTTTTTTTATGCAGAAACTGTTTTTTTTAAATAAATGCAATTATTTTCGATGCTTCAAAGTTAAATTAGAACATAATTAGACTTACCAAATAATGAAAATCAAGTATATATATCAGAAGATCAATCCTATGTACAACAATATTTTAAAAAGACCACACATCAGCAAATTGCTATTGTTTTTCTTTTTAGCCCTTGCGGCCGGTCTTAATGCACAGAACCAAAAGGTGATTGATGTAAATATCAATTGGATAGATGACGATAAACTTACCAGACCCTATTTTACAGACTGTTATTATTTTGATAGCATAGAGCATCTTCCATTCTATTTTACAGTAATAAATATGCCTGATTATACTTCGGACGTTAATATTAAAATTTCCAATATTTCATTTGCAACGCATTCTAATCATAACAACCTTAAAAAAAGCGAAATACCGAATAATATTGACTATAGCTATAAAATTGTCACAACAAAAAAACGCAGAAAACTACATTTATGGGTCAATGCGGCAATGAATAGAAATGGTCAATATACGCTGCTCAAGGAAGCGAAAATTGCTGTTAACTTTAAAAAATCGAATCGTCAACCCCTTAACGAGCAAATAAGGAACTACGCAAACAACTCTGTACTTAGCACAGGCGAATGGCGAAAAATAAAAGTTGTAGAAAACGGGATATACAAAATTACCTATAATCAACTATCCAACTGGGGTTTTAGTAACGCGGGTGACATACGTATTTATGGATTTGGGGGCAAACAATTGTCTTTCAGAGTAGATTCTGATGATCCCAATGATTTGCCTCAGGTCCCAATATGGATGGAAAAAGGAAATGATGGCATATTCAATAATGGCGATTACATTCTTTTTTATGGACATGGGATATTAAACCGCCACGCAGATACGGCAACAAATAAAATCCGTATTAAAGAACACGATTATACTACAGAAGGCCACTATTTTCTTACCACATCACTCGGACCGGGCGCCAGAGTAAACACCCAAAACCATAATGCCAATAACCATACAATTACAAGAAATACTTTTACTGACATCCAGTATTACAATCATCGATCTACCAACTTAAATTATACGGGCCGCATATTTTTTGGCGAACCGCTGCAACCAGGTGAAGATGAATCCTTCAACTTCAATTTTCCAAATATTGTCACAAGCACACCACTTACTATAAAAACTCATGTGGGAGCCATCTGCTCCGGAATTACTTCTTATTTCAGAATGTACCTCAATGAGAATATGTTTCATCAGGTATCTGTATCGCAAAGTGGAAGCTACGACAAGGCAAGGGCCACTTACTCGGAAACAACTGCAAACACCAATGCTGATGAATTTACTATAAACCTTCAATACACCTCCTCCAATGTTACAGCAAATGGCTACGTAGGTGAAATTGCTGTAAGCGCAGAGCGGGCAATGATTTACGAGGGCAATTCACTCATCATGCAAAACTTAAAGGATATTGGCAAAACTGAACTTATTCGTTATGAACTAAGTAATTTCCCCGAAAATGGCAAGATTTGGCATATAAGTAACACAGGCGTACCAGTGAACATAGCGTCAGAAAAAAATGGGAACATTACCCGCTTTAAGTTCCCTGCTGATGATCAGAATTTATTCATTGCTTTTGAAGAACAAAATGCGCTCTCTCCAACTGATGCTGGCACCATTGAAAACCAAAATTTACATGGCGAAAATTTTCATGACCTTTTCATATTGGTTCATCCCGATTTCAGAAACCAGGCCGAAGAACTCGCCCAATTTCATAGAGATCGAGAAAACTTAAGGGTTCGTATAATTGAGCCACAAAAAATTTACAATGAGTTCTCAAGTGGAAACCAGGATGTGTCGGCTATAAGGAACTACCTGAAAATGTTTTACGATCGAGCTTCAAATGAAGATGAAATGCCAAAACATTTGTTGCTTTTTGGTGACGGGTCCTACGACAACATTTCACAAACAAACAATACCAACTACATACCTACATTTCAAACAAATCGTGTATACGGCTATTTATCAGTTGCCTGCGATGATTTTTTTGTTATGCTCGACAGTGGTGAAGGTGGCGATGAAGGAAATCTTAAATTGAATGGAACACTGGATATGGGCGTGGGCCGCTTTCCTGTAAGCACAACACGTCAGGCCCAGATCATGGTTGATAAAACCATTAACTACGTAGAAAATCCCAACCTCGGCCCCTGGAAAAATAATTTGGTTTTTATAGGAGATGACGCAGATAACAATGACTATTATTTGCAGCAAGATGCTTATGAATTGGCAACAATTGTAAGAAATAAGTACAAATGGATGAATCCTAAAATGATTTTAATGGATGCATATCCACAGGAATCCACACCTGCTGGAGAGCGGTATCCTGAAGTAACCAAAGCGATCACTGGAAACATTCACCGGGGTGCACTGATCTTCAACTATACCGGACATGGAAGTGAAAGCCGGCTGGCCCATGAAGGGATACTGAATAAAAACACCGTAAAAAACTGGACAAACGACAAATTGCCGTTCTTTATGACAGGCTCATGCGAGGTAAGTCGCTACGACAATAAAAACCGTCAATCGTTGGGGGAAGCCATTTTATTAAAAGAAGATGGCGGTGCCATTACGCTGTTTTCTACTACGCGTGTCGTTTATGGCAATGCCAATCAATCACTGAGTAGAAACTTTTACAATAATATTTTTAAACCCAACCAGGATGGCCGTTATAAAACCCTTGGGGAAGTAATAGCCATAACCAAAAATCTAACCGGTGGTGTTAACCTCCGCAACTTTACACTTTTTGGCGATCCGGCAGTCAGACTCGACGTGCCGCCCAAAAGAGTAATCACTGATAGTATTAACGGAATAGAAGCCTTCAATGAACCAGATACCGTTATCACCGACACACTTAAAGCATTGAAAAAAATCAGAATTCATGGTCACATTGCAGACTCATCGGGGCAGGCTAAGATGAACTTTAACGGAACGGTATATCCCGTTATTTTTGATAAACTTAAAAAGAAACAAACCCTTAATAATGATAACAATTCCTCAGGATCTTTTAACTATTACGAATACTCCAATATTATATACAAAGGAAAAGCATCAGTCCAAAACGGGGAGTTCAGCTTTGAATTTATTGTACCCATAGATATCAATTATGAATTTGGGCCGGGTAAAATCTCATATTATGCCGAAAACAGCCAAATCGATGCTTACGGCCATTTTGATAATTTTATAGTGGGAGGGTCCGATTCACTCATAGTTGACGACAGCCAGGGACCGCAGATTAATGTGTTCCTCAACGATACAACATTCGTAAACGGCGGCACAACGAATGAATCACCACTGTTAATTGCACATTTACGTGATGAATATGGCGTAAATACCACCGGCAATGTAATTGGGCACGATCTAACTGCCACCCTGAACGATGACATCACCAACAGGATTAATTTAAACGATTTTTATGAAAACGACCTGAATAGTTATCAATCGGGCAAAGTAGAATACCAGCTCATTGACCTGGACGAAGGATTGAACACTATTGAAGTTAAAGCATGGGATATTCTAAATAATTCTTCGAAATCGTACGTAGAATTTTATGTTGCCAATTCTGCAGAGGTAGTTTTGGAACACGTTCTGAACTATCCCAACCCGTTTACAACCAAAACCCGTTTTCTGTTTGAACACAATCAGGCCAATGAAATGATAGATGTGCGCATTCAAATATTTACAATTTCCGGTAAACTCATCAAAACACTGGAAACTTCTGTTGCGGGTACACAATATATGAATAACCCCATCGTTTGGGATGGGAGAGATGATTTTGGAGACCGTATCGGGCGTGGGGTATACATTTACAAAGTACGATTAACAACCCCAGACGGGAAAAGCGGAGAAAAATTTGAAAAGCTCGTAATATTACGATAATTGAAAAAAATACTTAATTTTGTACCCTTATTTTAAAAAAAAGAACGATGATGAAAGTTTTGAGAGATTTATTTTTTGTTGGTATAATTATTTTACTTACTGTTGCTAAGGTATCAGCTCAGGTCGACTATAACGAGTTACTTTCAGAAAAAGAATATAATCCTATACGTACGGCAGTGCCATTCCTAATGATAGCCCCCGACTCAAGATCAGCAGGTATGGGCGATGCCGGAGTAGCAACCACCCCTGATGAAGCATCCATATACTGGAACCCCGCAAAATTAAGTTTTATTGAAAACGATTTTGGCATGTCTTTATCATATACGCCATGGTTGCGGTTTTTGGTAGATGACATTAACCTTGCCCATCTCACCGGACACTATAGGCTGGATGAAAACCAGGTTATTGCTGCCGGATTACGCTATTTTTCCCTCGGAGATATTCAGTTTACAGACAACCAGGGTACTGCAATAAAAACCTTTAACCCCAACGAATTTGCACTTTCCGGAACTTATAGCAGACGACTGGGAGAAGAATTCTCCATGGCAATGAGTGCCCGGTATATTCACTCCAATCTTACAGGATCGACCGATGAAAATACCCATCCGGGAAATGCTTTTGCCTTTGACCTTGGCTTATTTTACACCAGGGATATAGACGTATCAGGTAAAGAAGCCAAAATGAACTATGGGCTGAATTTCTCCAATATTGGTACAAAAATGGATTATTCAGAAAACACAAAAAACTTTCTACCCATGAACATGCGGCTGGGTGGTGCATTCATGTTCCAGCTCGACGATTACAACAGTCTGGGTATTGCATTAGATTTCAATAAACTTCTCGCACCTACTACTACCTATCAAAGAGACACTACTGGTAATTTTATTACCGCCGAAGATAGAACAGATTTAGCTGTTGCCACCGCAATAGTTGAATCATTTTATGATGCACCCGGTGTTAGTGGCATGTCCACATTCGAAGAGGAAATGAAAGAGATCAACACTTCAATTGGTATTGAATACTGGTACGACAAGAAACTGGCATTTCGCGCCGGGTACTTCTATGAACCACGTGAAAAAGGTAACCGTAAATATTTTACCATGGGTGCCGGCCTCAGACTCAATGTTTTTGGTATTGATGTGGCTTATTTAATTCCAACAACTGCCAACAACCCTTTGAAAAACACCATTAGGTTCTCATTGCTCTTTAACTTCGATGCAATGGCTGCGCCGAATGAGTAAAAAGAATTTCAAATAAAACCATGCAAATTAGAACAGGCTTTGGGTACGATGTGCATAAACTCGCTGAGGGTGAAAGTCTGATACTGGGTGGTGTGAAAATCAATCATTCTAAAGGCACAGTAGCCCACTCCGATGGTGATGTATTATTACATGCCATAAGTGATGCACTTTTGGGTGCTGCTGCCTTAAAAGACATTGGTACGCACTTTCCCGACAATGATGAAACGTACAAAGATGCTGATAGCTTAAAATTATTGGCCAAAAGCTACGAACTGGTTAAGCAAAAAGGATATCAGCTTGGTAACTTAGATGCTACCATTGCACTTCAGCAACCTAAAATTAAACCTTTTATAGATCAAATGTGTTCTTATATTTCCAAAGCTCTTGGAGAACCGATAGAAAAAATTTCAGTAAAGGCTACAACTACAGAAAAACTTGGGTTTGTAGGGAAAGAAGAAGGCATCGAAGCCTATGCCTCCGTTTTAATAGAAGCAATTTAAAATTATGAAGATAAAATATTTCATCACACCCCATTGCAGCACCTGCCATGCACTGGAGCCCAGAGCTAAAAAACTGGCTGACCAATACAACATACCCTTCGAAACCGTTGATTTGGCTGCAAACCCTACAGAAAAAGGGAAATATTTGTTGTTCAGTGCCCCTGCCCTTCTGTTGTTTGATGGTGAAAAGGAAATGAAGCGTTTTGTGCGTAACTTTGGATTAAACGAAGTGGAGGACTTCATTTTACGTTTTCAGGATTAACATCTAATTCCGGGTCATTACACTGATGACGGTTTCATAGCCTACATCACCGCCATTCACTTCATACTCAAGGTTTATTTGCTTATAATCAGACTCAACCGTTCCGGAGCCCTCAATCATATAATTTCCAACCTGCTGCGTATTGATTTCGATATTAAAACCATCAACCAAAACGGTTAACTCGGTACTAATTCCTGTTCTGTAGAAATTTGTAATTTCAAACAATGATGTATCCCTAGGCGAACGTTGTATTCCCACTTCATAACGACGATAATTAGTCAGGTCTCCTGTATCCTCAACCAACCATTCGCCTATTATAGATTTATATTCATCTCTATCTTTTTCGCATCCGAAAAGAAAAAGAGATAACGTGACTAAGACAATTATAATTCTCATCAGACTAAATTTTATGTGAAGTTATGAATTTATACGCATTTTTCACAAAACGGTTCAAAAAGCAAGATAATCAAATACATTTTTTGACTAAAGTCGTAATAAAACTTATGGATAGATAATCGATAAATAAAAAATGACGAACCGCCGGGGAATATACAGACTAAAATAACTAAATTTGCAACCCAATGAGGCATTACCTTATCTACATAATATTAATTATCAGCATATTGTTCCAATCTTGCATGGATGACGACGATTGGTACAATCTCAATAATTTTAATGAAACGTCAGCAGGTATACTGATATTGAACGAAGGTAATTTCATGTATGACAATGCTTCGGTATCTTTTTACCAGCCCGATTCCATGAAAGTTTATAACGATGTTTTTGCAGAAGCCAACGGAGCTCCATTAGGCGATGTAGCCCAATCTATTACCCTCAAAGATACGCTCGCCTACATCGTACTCAATAACAGTGGTAAAATATACGTTATCAGCACAAATACCTTTAAATTTGCTGGCAAAATTACAGGGCTCACCTCACCGCGTTACATGAAGTTTATTAATGAGTCGAAAGCTTATGTAACCGACCTTTACAGCAAATCTATAAACATTGTAAATCCTATCTCATACGAGGTTACCGGACAAATCGATGTTGATAATCACCATTCTGATTTTGCACAACATGCAACCGAACAAATGATTCAATACGGACAGTATTTGTTTGTCAATTGCTGGAGTTACGATGATAAAATTTTGATAATCGATACAGAAACAGACCAGTGGGTAGACTCTCTATCGGTGCCCATACAGCCCAGAAGTATGGTAATGGATAAAAATGAAAACATCTGGGTATTGACCGACGGTGGTTTTGCAGGAAACCCATTTGGACATGAAGAGCCCGCACTGCTTCAGATCGATCCACAATTGCGGGAAATAATTTCGATGCAACGGTTCAGTTTATCCACCTCTCCTGCTGATCTTACAATAAACAATACCGGTGATACACTCTATTTTATAAACGGCCATGTTTATCGTCAATCAATTTATGAAAACAGCAATCCGGAGCTTATCATTGAAAGCCCCTATCAGGGTGCCTACGATCGTGGTTTCACAGCATTGGGGATTGATCCCGATAACGGGGACATCTACGTTGCTGATGCTATTGACAATGTGCAACGGGGAGCTGTGTACCGGTATCGACCCAATGGAACAGCCTTAGATACCTTCATGGTTGGGATCATACCTACTGCTTTTGCTTTTAAACAGAATCTACACTAAAACAACTTGGCTATTACATCGTCTGAAGCCTCATTGGGGACTGTAACTTTTAATCGTGGTTCGTGTTCCATGGCTCTTTTTATAGCAAAAACAGCACCATGGTTACGGGCCCAGCTTCTACGGGCAATACCATTATTCACATCCCAATGCAGCATCATTTTCAATCTGCGATTGGCTTCGTCGGTGCCATCGAGCAACATGCCAAATCCTCCGTTTATGACCTCTCCCCAACCAACACCGCCGCCGTTATGGATAGATACCCATGTAGCGCCGCGAAAACCATCACCAATAACATTTTGAATAGCCATATCAGCAGTGAATTGCGAACCATCGTAAATATTGGATGTTTCACGGAAAGGGGAGTCTGTTCCGGACACATCGTGGTGGTCACGTCCCAATACTACCGGACCTATTTTACCGTCATTAATAGCCTTATTAAATGCTGCTGCAATTTTCATACGCCCTTCGGAGTCGGCATACAAAATTCGGGCTTGTGAACCCACCACCAGTTTATTCTCTTGTGCGCCTTTTATCCACTGGATATTATCGGCCATTTGTTGCTGAATTTCTTTTGGTGAGTTTTGACGAATCTCTTCCAACACTTCAGAAGCTATGCGGTCAGTTACTTCAAGGTCCTCGGGTTTACCTGAAGTACAAACCCATCTGAAAGGTCCAAAACCATAGTCAAAACACATAGGTCCCATAATATCCTGAACATATGACGGATAACGGAAATTTTCATTGTTTTCATCCATAATGTCGGCACCGGCGCGACTCGACTCCAGCAAAAAAGCATTTCCATAATCGAAGAAATACATACCTTTTGCCGTGAGCTGATTAATGGCAGCTACTTGACGACGGAGAGAGTCTATTACTTTTTCCTTAAACTGTTCCGGTTTGCTGGCCATCATCTCATTGGCTTCGCTGAACGACAGGCCGGCAGGATAATAACCTCCGGCCCATGGGTTATGAAGCGAAGTTTGGTCTGATCCAAGATCTACATAAATATCCCGCGCTACCATACGCTCCCATAAATCGACTATATTGCCCAGGTAAGCAATAGAATGTGGCTGTTTTTTATTTTTATAATCCAGGGCGGTATCAATGGTACGGTCAACATCTTCGATCACTTCATCAACCCAGCCTTGCTTTTGGCGTTTGTAGGCAGCATCAGGATTTACCTCTGCACAAATGCTCACAACACCTGCAATATTCCCGGCTTTTGGCTGTGCACCACTCATTCCCCCTAATCCGGATGTTACAAAGAGGCGTGGTTTTGAAGCATCGCCTTTATGGGCAATCATACGAGTAGCATTGAGTACGGTAATGGTGGTACCGTGTACAATTCCCTGCGGTCCAATGTACATATAGGAACCGGCGGTCATCTGCCCGTATTGCGTAACGCCAAGCGCATTATAACGTTCCCAATCGTCGGGTTTGGAGTAGTTCGGAATCATCATTCCATTGGTTACTACCACCCGGGGAGCATCTTTATGCGAAGGAAACAGCCCCATTGGATGGCCCGAATACATCACCAGGGTTTGGTCGTCTGTCATTTCAGAAAGATATTTCATGGTCAGGCGATACTGGGCCCAGTTTTGAAAAACCGCACCATTTCCACCATAGGTGATTAACTCGTGCGGATGCTGTGCCACAGCCGGATCCAAATTATTTTGAATCATAACCATAATGGCTCTTGCCTGTTTCGATTTGCCCGGATACCAATCTAAAGGTCTTGCCTTCATCTCGTAGTCAGGCCTTAAACGGTACATATAAATTCGTCCGTTAAATTTGAGTTCCTCTGCAAATTCGGGAGCCAGCATAGCATGTTGCTCCTTTGGAAAATAACGGAGTGCATTACGCAAAGCCAGTTTTTTCTCCTTGGCGCTGAGTATCTCTTTTCTTTTGGGCGCATGGTTAATATTCGGATCGTATGCTTTTTTTTGGGGTAATTCTGAAGGAATTCCCTCTTGAACTAATTTTTGAAATTCTTCTCGTGTCATAGCTTTGTTTTTTAGTCACACAAAAGTATCAAATTTTTGGCGAAGCGCTTAATAAAAGCCCCACATAATTCAGCCACAGCTCCATGAAATTTAACCGAGATTGCAGAAAAAATCCACCAGAAGTTAAAAAATCCCAAACCCTCCAAAATCGGTATTCGTCTTTGATTATCTTTCTTAACTGACAACATTTCATGAACACGAAACAAAATGCCTTTGTGATTCAAAATGATAAACATTAAATTGCAGCTCAATTCAAAAAAAGCAACATGGAACAAAATACCCCGGCTGCTTATGCTGCCAAATATGTAAACAGTACGAACAGACACATTTTTCTCACCGGAAAAGCCGGCACAGGCAAAACCACCTTTTTACGGAATATTATACACCAAACGCACAAGAACTCTGTGATAGCAGCACCAACAGGCATTGCAGCTATTAATGCAGGAGGTGTTACCCTGCACTCACTGTTTCAACTCCCCTTTGGAAGCTTTGTGCCCGACAATAGTTTTTCGATTCCCAGAAATACCAGTGCTGAATTAAATACGCCTAAAACACTACTCAAATCAATAAAACTCAATAAGGCTAAAAGACAACTCCTGCAAAGCTTAGAGCTGCTTATAATTGACGAAGTAAGTATGCTGCGCGCCGATGTGCTGGATGCCATTGATGTGCTGCTACGGTCTGTCAGACGCAACCACAATTACAGTTTCGGAGGTGTGCAGATCTTGTTTATTGGGGATTTGCTCCAACTGCCACCGATTGTAAAACGAGAAGAATTAAATACCGTTGGTCAGTACTACGAAACGCTCTATTTTTTTGAGGCCAAAGCCATCAAAGACAATAAACCCATTTATATAGAACTCGAAAAGGTGTTCAGACAGGAGGACCCGGAGTTTATCAAACTTCTGAATAATTTACGTCACAATAAAATCACGCAACAGGATATTAAAACGCTCAACCAACATTATAATCCGGAAGCATCAACCAAACAGTCCAATAAAGCAATTTTCATTACAACGCATAACAAACTTGCAGATGAAATAAACCAGCAGGAACTCGATAAAATCGACGAAAACACACACACTTTTGAAGCTATAATCGATAAAGAATTTAAGCCCCACCTCTACCCGATTGACCCGGAGCTTAAATTAAAAAAGGGGGCCAGAGTAATGTTCATTAAAAACGACTACTCGGGCGAACAACGTTACTTTAATGGTAAAATAGGAACGGTTACAGCTTTTGATGATGACGGCCCTGTTGTAAGTTTTGAAGATGGCACAGACCCCTTTGTGGTTCAAAGGTATACATGGGAAAACAAGCGTTACAAACTGAACAAAGAAGTGAACGAAATTGAAACCACGGTAAAAGGTACATTTAATCATTTCCCACTCAAGCTGGCCTGGGCAGTAACGGTCCACAAAAGTCAGGGGCTTACATTTGAGCAAGCCATCATTGATGTATCAAGAGCCTTTGCCCCGGGACAAATTTATGTGGCGCTTTCGAGACTTACTTCCCTTTATGGCCTCACGCTGAATGCGCCTATTCCTGAAAAGCCACCCGAAACAGAATCTGCCTTAAAAACTTTTGCTGAAGAAAAACAAACAGCAAATAACCTGGAAGCAGGGTTTAAATCAGAAGCATGGGTGTACCTCAAGCAGGCCACAGCCAATAATTTTAATTTTAAACATTTGGAATACAGCTTTAACGAACATGCAGCAAGCTATAATAAATCGGCCACGCATTCTAAAAAGCAAAAGTATTTTCAATGGGCAAAAGAAATGGCCAATGCCATTCCGCAACACACGCGTACAGGTGAAAAATTCATCAAACAAATAAGCAAACTCGACGATCAGGAAAATTCACAACAAACAGAATACCTGTATGAACGGATCAAAGCCGCACGGCAATATTTTGAAGATAAATTCCGGCCCCTGGCCGAAAAAATTGCCACCCAGGCAAAGCAAGCCAATGAACAAAGTGGCATGAAAAAATACCTGAAAGAGTTAAAATCACTCGAGCAGGATGTTTGGAACCAAATAGAAAAAATGCACAAGACAGAAGTACTGGCCAAAGCTTATGTGGACAATACAACACCTGAAATATCTGATTATCAGTATCAGCCTGAGCAGCGCCGCGAGATGGAAAAATCATTCAAACCCGTTAGAAAGAAACCAACCGCTGAAATATCGTTCGAACTTTATCGCGAAGCCCATACAATAGAAGAAATAGCAGAAAAGCGCTCACTTGTGCCAAACACCATCCAGGGCCATCTGAGCCAATATATTGGAGAAGGCATACTAAACATTACGGATTTTATGAGCCAGGAAAACTTTGAGCTTGTGAAAAAAGCAGCCGAACATGTTGGTAGCTATAGCTCCGGTGCTATAAAAGAAGTATTGAGCAATGATTTTGGTTATGGCGATATAAAAATGGCATTGGCTGCAATGCGTTCCAAGGGCCTTATTAACCCTGAAATTGAGAAAAAAACAAAAAATTTACGCAAAAAAGAAAAATAACAGTGCGTTTCCCGAATTAGATGTATGCAACCGTTCATCTTTGCATAATCGAAAAACAAAACCTGTTTTGATTTACAAGCATGCCTGCATCAGCTCTTCCGCTATTTAGTCCGTCTATGAAGTGAAGTGTTTAGTTCAGAATGTTCGAGATCAAAGCATCGCCTTCGCATAGCTTTCGCTTCCCTTCGGTCGCCATAGGCTTGCCGCAGGTGAAACGCTATAGCTTCAGCGAACGCGGACAGCGGAGCAAGGCCTGTCCCGCA